>WUQU01000334.1 GCA_009889605.1 Candidatus Bathyarchaeota archaeon
ACGTTCAAGAGGCTTGGTGAGGTGTCTCTGAGACCTCGGCGAAGTAACATAAAGTCCTCTAACCAACTCGCGTTTAACCTTAACAGCAACTTTACTCATGTTTTGAAACTTTAAACCGCACTTTTCACATCTAAAACCTTTGCCTTTTCCCATGGAGTTCAGCCTTTTACCACACTTGGGACAAATAGGGTTATGATAAACCATTTTAGGGGCAAGCTTTAACACTCGCAGTTTCTCAAGATTTATTGTTAAAGGATTCTTCACCGAAGGAGCACGCACTCCACCATAAACTTCAACAAAGTCTCCTTCAATAAGCTGAATTGCAGCTTTTCTCAATATGCCGGTAGGCTCGTAAGCGGCGCAGTCAACACAAGCGCTTTCATCTTTAATTGGAAATACCACGTGTCGCCTCGGAATCATTTTCGGACTTGCCGCCACTATTCCTCTGGCAATAACTGGATCGTACGCTTTTATTTGGCTAAGTTGCTTGACGGGTTTTAGGTGAGCATCCGTCCCATGGTTTGTTCGGAATATAACCCATCTTTCCACGGGTTCAAGGGGTTTAACCATTTCAAAAGCTTTCTTAACTATTTCAGGAGTCTCGCCTCTAATCCCGAAAAGAATCGGGTCTGGACCGCGCGGCGTAATCAATATTCTGCCAGTTTCTGGGTCAATGTTGTTGAACGTGTATGGAGTTGTTGCCTTATTCATTTCTATAATCGACGCCGCGTCCACCTTCCTTTTTTGTCCATAATTTTCAGGAGTGCGGTAAGCAATTATCTCGAAAGTATGATCGCCCCGGAGGGTTTCGCCTATGGCTGCTAAACCGCCAATTATTCCCCGCGCTTTTTTAAAGCCGACAGCTTCGCCTCTAAACTTTTCCAGAATTTTCAAGGCGTCAGTTAATTTTACAATTCCAGTGATGGCGTTTCTTGCGAAGTTTCTAATTTCCCCGGGAACTTTTTCTCTTGCTAAGAAGACTACCCCAGGGTCTGTGCCTTTATACTCTAAATCCGAGTTTTCTTCAACTGTTTCAATGACTGTTTCTTTAATTTTTTCTACATTGTTTTCGCTGCATTCTATTCTGAGGCATAGGGCGCCGTTTCCCCTTGTTTTCCATGGAACGTTCGGGTTTAGCCTAACCAGATTTGGATAGTCTATGAACTGGGCGCCGAGGCTTTGCAGTTTTTCCACTAAGAGCGCGGTAACATATGTGGTGCAGCCTTTTCTCGGCGAATCTGTGTCATCTATTCCAATATGTATTGTGTTAATGGCCATTTACAGCAGCCTATTATTCATTAACATTTAAGGCATTAAAATTTAAGGATTAAAATAATTGGGTGGTTGTTGGAATGGAACGCCCAAATAGAAATGAGGGGAATTTTAGGTTATTTTGGCTGTTCTTCAATTATTATCATTGTTAATGTTGACCTAACTTTGTCAAGCCTTCTTATGCGCCATGTTACTATTTCTTTAAGTTTATCCATGGTGTCTGCGCCTACTTTCGCAATTATGTCGTAGACTCCGTAAACAGAGAAGGCTTCTTCAACGCCTTCAACTTTTTTAAGGTCTTTTAAAACGTCTGCCTCGGAACCTATTTCCGTGTTTATTAATACAAAGGCTTTTGGCATCTAAATCTCCTCATAATTATTGTTTGTGTTAAGCATTAAAATATTTTGTTGTTAGCCAAGTGAAAAGTGTAATATGAAAGCGTCTTGCATAAGGCATACGCCTGTTTTCAGCTATATTTGATTGAAAATCTTCTTATCCTCTTTAGACTATTATAACATTAGGTTTGAATATGTCAACTGAAAGCCGTGAAATGGAAGCTATTACAAGCCGTGAGATGCGGGCTTTGGAAGTAAACGCGGAATATTTTGGGGTGTCTCTGCTTCAGCTTATGGAAAACGCAGGGCATAACGTAGCCTCAGAAATAGCTTCAAGGTTTAAACCTGACAAAAATGTTGCAATTTTCTGTGGTTTAGGCGGCAACGGCGGCGACGGTTTTGTAGCTGCACGTCACCTTTCAGCCATGGGTTTTAAGGTTACGGTAGTTCTCGCAGGAAAAGCCAGAGATATCACGCATAAGGCAGCTGTGGAAAACTGGAACGCCTTGCAGTCTTTAAAAGAAGCCATTTCAATTTATGAGATTCATGACAGCACGCTTATACCAGAGGTTAAAGCGGAAATAGCGGTTGACGCCTTGCTTGGAACTGGAACAAAGGGTAAGCTTAAACCGCCTATACTGCAGCTTGTTGAGAAAATCAACTCGTTAGATGCATACAAGGTGGCTGTTGACGTGCCTACGGGCATAGACTCGGACACTGGAGAAGTCCTTGGAACAGCTGTTAAAGCCCATTTGACTATAACGTTTCATAAGTCGAAGAAGGGACTTGAAAAGGCTAAGGATTACGTCGGCGAACTAGCCGTGAAAAGCATAGGTTTGCCAAGGGAGTTTGAAAACTATGCAGGTCCAGGCGATGTGCAGCTAGTTTTAAAACCGCGTTTACGGGAAGCTCACAAGGGAGATTTTGGAAGACTATTGGTTATTGGGGGAAGCGAAACCTTTTCCGGCGCTCCGGCTTTAGTGGTGCTGGCGGCCCTGCGGACGGGTGTTGACTTGGCTTATGTTGCTGCACCTGAAAAAACTGCTAATGCTATTTCGGCCATGTCACCTGACTTAATAACCGTAAAACTTGAGGGAACACACCTAAACCCAAGCAACATACCTGCTTTGAAAAATTATGTGGAAAGGGTTAACGCGGTTGTTCTAGGCCCTGGACTGGGGTTGCATGCGGAAACAAAAGAGGCAGCTAAGGCGATAATTGAAGTTGTGGAAAATGCGGGTAAACCTCTTTTGCTGGATGCAGATGGCTTAAAGGCTTTTGCAGAATCTAAGCGAAAGCTAAAAGTGCCATTAGTTTTGACTCCTCATGCTGGGGAATATGCCATACTAACTGGAAAAGCGCTTCCGGAAAAGCTGATGGATAAAGTTTCAGAAGTGAAGGGAACTGCGGCGGAACTGGGCGCTGTTCTGCTGCTAAAGGGGCCGACGGACATAATCTCCGATGGAACACGTTTCAAACTTAATTTCACTGGAAACCCAGGAATGACTGTGGGCGGAACAGGAGACGTGCTTTCAGGCGTTGTTGGAGCTTTTCTAGCGCAGGGAGCAGACCCTTTTGAAGCAGCAGTCGCAGGAGCCTTTGTTAATGGTGCTGCAGGCGATTTCGTTTTTGAAGAGAAGGGGTATCATATGGTTGCGACAGACCTTTTAAACTGGATTCCAAAGGTGCTAGATGACCCCATGAGCCACGTTAAGGTGCGCAAAACAGGTGCAAAAAACAATTAGAATAGTTGTTTACCATGCGGGGCAATGCGACCCTAAAAAATGCACAGCTTTAAAGCTTAAACGCCACGGATTAATCCGCATAGTAAACCAAATCAGGTTTCTGCCAAAAAGGGCGGTGGTTTTAAACCCCTTCTCAGAAATAGCCTTTTCGCCAGCGGACAGAAAACGCATCGAAGAATTTGGTTTAGCCGCACTTGACTTCAGCTGGGAGCACGCTGAAAAGCCGCTGCTCAAAAGCGTTAGAGGAACATCCAGATGTTTGCCATATTTAGTTGCCGGAAACCCTGTGAACTTTGGAAGACCGACAAAGCTTAGCACTGTCGAAGCCCTAGCGGCAGCCCTATACATTGCGGGGTTCAGAGAAGACGCTGAAAGATTGCTTTCCATCTTCAAGTGGGGCCACACGTTCATAGAAATAAACAGAGAAAGACTTGAAAGCTACTCAAAGGCGAAGGACAGCAAATCCATGGTGGAAATACAGAAACAATTCGTAAGATTAATCTAGAAGCCTCACTTATTCCAAGCTTACATTTAAGATGCTAGTGCCCAGTATGGCGTTTATAACCGATTTCCCATTATTTCTGGCTTCTGTGGTTTTAATATCGGTGCCCTTGGTTGTTACGCCCGGCCCTGTTTTCGCGGTGACCATTGCAAAAAGGATATAGGAGTAAAACTGCTGGAGCCTTGATAGCCCTCGGCCACGGAGCCGTAGAGTTTCCATTGATTCTCTTATTATATTTAGGGCTTTCAGAGTCTCTCGCCAACACCATAGTCCATAAAGTTATAGGCCTAGTTGGAGGCGCCATCATGATTTATATCGGTTTTCAAAAGCTTAAAATGCGAAAAGAGAAAAGCGAGGAATACCAAAACCCAAAAGGAAGCCTTAAACACTCTTCTTTCGTTGCTGGGTTGATTGCAACCGCCGCAAACCCATACTTTTTTATTTCATGGGCTACCATAGGGGCGGCTCTGGTGGAAAACGCCGCTTTTTTCGGCTTAATAGGCCTTTTAATTTTTACCCTAACCCACTGGTCATGCGACTTTCTCTGGGACACCTTTGTTTCCGTGAGTGTGTTTAAGTCGCGGCGCTTTTGGACCCAGAAAGTGTTCAACCTAGTGTTTATTGTATGCTTTGCCATCCTTGTCTGTTTTGGCTTATGGTTTATCATCTCAGCGTTACTATAAGCGCACAGAACAGTTCTTAACAAGCGACTGGGGTGTTGCGTAAATTTAATTTTTAAAAGGGGAAGTCTGTTAGGAATAGATGGGATACGTAATGGGTGAAAACCGTTGCGAATTTCAAGTTGGCAAGGCAAAGCTCCGCTTGGTTCAAGGCGACATAACAGAAATGGAGACAGACGCCATAGTTAACGCTGCAAACCCTTCACTTATGGGAGGCGGCGGCGTAGACGGCGCCATCCACAGAAAAGGGGGACCCCAAATCCTTGAAGAATGCAAGCGTATAAGGGCGAGGGAATGGCCCAACGGGCTGCCAACTGGAAAAGCGGCAATAACCACAGGCGGAAAACTAAAAGCAAAATATGTCATACACACGGTTGGGCCGATTTGGCAAGGCGGAAACAGCGGCGAAGCCGAGCTTTTGGCAGAAGCATACCGCAATTCATTGAAATTGGCGGTGTCTAAGGGTTTAAAAACCATAGCTTTTCCGTCAATAAGCACAGGCGCGTACGGCTATCCGATTGAGAAGGCGTGCAGAGTAGCTCTTTCAACGGTTAAGGAGTTTTTGGAAAAAGAAGACAAACTTGACGAAGTAATCCTTGTATTATTCGGTAGACGTGACTTTGAAATTTATAGAGAAGCGGCAAAAGAGGTTCTCTAACCTTTCAAAGGTGTTTTTCATTTTTATCATAAGTTAGATTCAGAATAAAATTGTTCCTATTCAAGCACTTGTGCCCGTTTGAACGCGTACCATGATAGGAGTAGAAAGGCGATGGTGTAGGCGGCTACCACGCCTATGGATCTTGCCACGACAAGTGATAGGGGTTCTGCATAAAGTTCAGTGTAAAGCTCATCTATTGATGAAGGTTGTCCAGTTGTGGGCAGGTTTATCTTCACATATGTTACGTTTGCTGATGGGTAAAGGGCGCAGTTAACAATGTTAGAGGCAATTGAGTCTGTTCCTGTTGATACTTAGAGCCCCATCACATAGGGGTTGTCTGAAGGCACTCCTTTTATATAGCCTGTAGCGCCGCTTCCCGGCACATAGTTGAGAACCCAAGCTTGTTCTGAAAACACTGAAATCATTGAAGAGCCAATAGTTAATGCCATAAATATGCCGAAAGCGCCTATGGCTGCTATCAAAGAGCTTTTTGAAAGGGAGCCTATGGCCAAAACTATGGCTATCCAGACAAAAGTGCTGAGAATGCTGCCGAGCAATGACAGCGGAACAAGATGAAGGTTGTTTTGAGGGCCGTAGACGAGTGTTCCGCCTATAGCAGTGTATACCACAATAATAGTGTAGGCTAAAAGAAGCGTTACAAACGCTGCGAAGAGCTTGCCTAGGAAAACCATGGTTCTTGAAACGGGTTTTGTTAAAAGGAGAACGATGGTGCCGCTTTCAAACTCGCCTGAAATGCTGTTCATAACAGTGACTACCGCGAAGAGGAACATGCCTAAATTGCCGATGCTTATTCCGTTTTTACAACATAATCTGGGTTTTGACTTATCGGCTGCCCTACCACATTGCTTAGAATTATCGGCAGAACTAGGGAAAGCGTGGCAAGCGCAAAGGCTATTGCAAACATGCCTAGAAACTTTTTCTTGCGAATATTCCATAGAAACTCGTATTTTACCACAGCCCAGAAACGGGTTCTCCAGCTTGGCACTTTTTCTGGCTCATTCCCTCTTTCCTCCAGATTGTTGTGCAATTAACTCCATAAAAGCTTCTTCAAGGGTTTGACCCTTCAAATTCATGGAAACTATAACGCCACCGGCCTTTGTTATTTCCTGCGAAACCTGTGCCCTCACATCGTCACGTGTTTTCAATTCAATGTTAAGGATGTTACCTTCTTGGGAAACGTTGGAAACGAAGGCCAACCTCTTTAAGGCTTCAATAATTGTGTCTGAGGGTTTGGCGATTTCCACTTGCAGCACAGCTTGTCCAGAAAGCCTGTTAGAAATGTTTTGGAGAGTATCCTTAATTATCCTTAATATCGGATACTCCTTTATGGATTATAGTGACGTGGCTGCAGATTTGTTCAACCTCAAACAATAAATGTGAAGAGAGAAAAACTGTCATGCCTTCTTTGGCTATTTCTTTCACCAGTTCTCTTACTTCAACCATTCCCACGGGGTCTAAGCCTAGGCTTGGCTCGTCCAAAATGACCAGTTCAGGCTCGTTTAGAAGGGCTTGGGCGAGGCCTAGGCGCTGCTGCATTCCTTTGCTATATTTCCCAATAAGGTCTTTTTCCCTGCCTTTAAGCCCAACCATTTCCAAAAGCTTGGGTATACGCTCCTTAAGCTGCTGTGGAGTCATGCCGTACATTCTGCCGTAAATGTCTAGGAGCACCCAAGCCTTTCAAGTGTTTGGGGAACTTGGGCAGTTCAGGCATATACCCTATCCTTAACCGGATATCAGGCATGTCTCCGTGCACTTCTTGTCCGAGAATTTTCACGGTGCCTTCATCAGCCCGTAGCAGGCCTACTAGAACTTTTATGGTTGTTGTTTTCCAGCGCCGTTGGGACCGAGAAAACCGTGAATGGTGTTCTTTTCAACTTTAAGGTTCAGCTTGTTCACGGCGGTTAGCTGGCCATACCTTTTTGTTAGGCCAACTGTTTCTATTGCCAAGTCAGACAAGAAGCACCCATCCCTTTTACTCCATCTTACGTAAAAGTTCTTCAGCATTATTTAAGGCTAGCTTGTAGGCTACATAGGTTATTGTGAAGGCGATGGCTCCGCTTATGGGCAACGCCGCGTAAGGATAGTAGCTGGGCAACAGTGAAGGCGCCATAAAAGCAGATTGGAATATGCGTTGGAAACCGTAAGGAATCATCGGCGTAATTATCACCAGCCCTGCCACAGCGCATACAGCCATGTTAATAAAGCTCCAAAGGGGTCTTATCATTCTGGGCCTTGGAAGTTCCTGGAAGTCGGCGCCTTTTATCCCGCTAACAAGCGAAACCATGCCTATGGCAAAAGCCAGAAAAACAG
>WUQU01000335.1 GCA_009889605.1 Candidatus Bathyarchaeota archaeon
CCGAAGTACCTGACAAGCTGTTCTTTTAAATCTAAAGGAAGTCTTTCGCTTACTTCTTTTGGAATAACTTTATAAGTCTTATCGAAGGCAGTATTCTTTCTCAAGAAAATAATTTCAAATGGCGAACGAGGTATTATACTGCATTCCGGAAGCTGGGAATGAAAATTTTCAAGTAGATAACAGAAATACTTTTTATAGTAATTTCTCGCGGTTACTTCTAATTCAAAACAAAGTGATTTACCTTCCTGCTCTTCTGTGGGGTATGTGAACAAGTGTTGTACTTTCAGATTCTTCCATCTGAAATTCGGGTTGAGTTTTGAGAATGTTTTTGAAAACTCCTTTTGGAATGTTTTATCTTCTCGAGCGATGTATCTGTATCCATGACCGTTGATGTAATCCTCTACGAGGTTTTCTTGTTCCTTTTTCTTTTTTCTGAATCTGTAAATCACAAATAGAACGATAGCATCGGAGACTATTATGAAAATTACTAATAGTATTACAAATGTAGAATCCATATACAGCGCCACCATTTAAGTAATGAAATTGTTATTCATTTCGTCTCTTACCTGTTATGTACTCTATTATCAATTTTACCACTGTTGTGTTAGAACACTCACTTTCAAATTCTTCAGCTCTTGATTGAGTGAATTTTCCGTACGTTTGCGGCGAGTACTTCCGGACAAGTTCAAGTAGTGCCATCTTCTTTTTTTCACCATCAACAACCCTTGCTTGACCGAAAGCTATAACGCTTTCGTAAGCTGTCGACAGTTGTTCTGGAAGAACTTTTGCCTTTGTTACTACTGAGAAACTTACGTTCTTGTGCACAGAAATGTTTTCAAGCTTTTTTCCAGAGCTCGCACAGTGGAAATAAATCGCACCGTCTTTATAAACATAATTCACTGGCACTGCGTACGGATAGTTACCGTCGTAGGTTGTAAAAAAACCATATTCGCCGATTTTGAGAAGTTCGATAGCATCTCTAATAGGTAATTCTCTGTCTTTTCTTCTCATCTTTGGGAATGGAGATATTCCAAGAGCCTGTTTGACAAGTGTGATTAAGACTCTCGGAGGAATTTGACTTTCGATAGCGATATTTCTGTTCGTGTAAATGTCGAATTCTTCGGTGCTTATTCCTTCACCTAAGTCGTACTCTTTTTCGTATTTTTCAAATTCGTCTTCAGTTTCGATTTCTACCATGTACTTAATATCGATATTGTAAGGAATGTCAAGCTGCATGAACTCATCGAGCACTATTTCTGTGGGCGTATCGGATATGTAGTGTCTGATCTTCACTACAACGGGCTTGCTTGATAATTCGTTGAAGAGTCTTTCCCACATATCTGTATTTTGTTTCCTGATAAATTTGGTTAAATCGTACTCCTCTTCAACTCGTTGAAAACCTTCCACGAGTTCAGACTTAAATGCGGCGATCCAAGTTTCGTTTCCTTTTTTATCCACTGTGTAGCGAATTCTCCATTCTCGACTTTTTGAAAAGTCCCGTTCGCCAAGAAGTTCCAACAACAAAATGCAGTCCGGCAGATACCACTGGACCACACCAATTGAAAATTTTGCCATATTTTTAAGTTTCGTGGCTTGGTTTTCGTCAATCAGATACTTCTTTTCTCTTTCGATGGGCATAGCGCACGCCTCAAAATAAGTTCAAGTTTTGAAAATCATTGAATGGTTGCCGATTCTACCGGATAATCGATCTCTTCGAGCTTTTGTACTACTCTTTCAATGTTATCTGTGTCGATAATGACTTCTTTCTGGGCAACTCTAACTTCAAAGTCCTTCTCTCCAATTTCCTCGAGTGCCTTTGAAATTCTCATCTTGCAGTGGTTGCATGAAATGTCAGGAACTTTCAACAGATACCTTGCCATACGTCTTCGCCTCCTTTGAGATTCGGGGATAATTAAATGGATAAGTGGGTAGCCCTTTCGAACTTATTCCTGATTCTTATTGAGTTAAAAATCACCGTGATTGAGCTCATAGCCATGGCAGCTTCAGCTATCGCCGGATGTAACAACCCAAGCATTGCAAGCGGAATAGCGATGACGTTGTAGAAGAACGCAAATAGCAAATTGACCTTGATAGCTTGGAATGTTATTTTCGATATCTTTATCACATCAGCTACCTTTGATATACCACCCTTTGTTATTATTATATCAGCACTATCGATTGCCAAGTCACTTCCGCTTCCAATTGCAATGCCTATGTCCGCTGCTTTCAGCGCCGCTGCGTCGTTTATTCCATCACCGACCATAATCACTTTCTTGCCGAACGCTTGGAATTTCCGCACAATGTTCAGTTTTTCCTCGGGCTTAACGTTTGCATATACTTGCTCTATGCCAACGATATTTGAAACGTACTTTGCAGTGTTTTCATTGTCGCCTGTAACCATGA
>WUQU01000336.1 GCA_009889605.1 Candidatus Bathyarchaeota archaeon
ATGATTTCTGAAGAGATCAAAAAACGTGAGAGCGTTAGATTAGTACTGATCGCCGGTCCATCATCCAGTGGTAAAACGACTTTTTCAAAGAGACTCATGGTACAACTCAAGGCAAGCGGTTTTAAGCCAGTTACGATATCGTTGGATGATTACTTCGTCGATAGGGAACGAACTCCAAGGGACGAAAACGGAAATTACGATTTTGAAGCTCTCGAAGCTCTTGATGTTGAACTTTTCAACAAGAATCTGGTTGACTTGTTCAACGGAAAAGAAGTTGAAATTCCGAAATTCAATTTTGTGCTTGGCAAAAGGGAATCATCAGGTACAAAGATGAAGATTGAAAAAGATCAAATCATAATAGTGGAAGGTATTCACGGACTTAATCCAAAACTCACCGAGCTTGTGCCAGAGGAATTGAAATTTAAGATATACGCCAGTGCACTCGCCCAACTCAATTTAGATAACGTAAACAGACTACACACAACTGACGTAAGGTTAATAAGAAGAATGGTAAGGGACAGTAAATTCCGAGGGCACGATGCACTTGCCACTCTCAGGATGTGGGATAGTGTCCGAAGGGGTGAAGAGAGAAACATATTCCCGTATCAAGAGAATGCTGATGCTATGTTCAACAGTGCTCTTGTGTATGAACTTGCAGTTTTGAAGATATTTGCCGAGCCACTGCTTGCTGTTGTGCCTGATGACGCCCCAGAATCAACAGAGGCTAACAGACTGCTCAAGATATTGGACTATTTCTTACCAATTACAAATATAGAAGACATACCAAGAACATCTATTATAAGAGAGTTCATAGGAAGAAGCGCGTTTAGATATTAATCAAAAGTTCTCATATAAGAGGTGAAAAGCATGGAGAAACTTGGAGCAACAGAACGTAAGTACCTTTTGGCTGTATATTTAACACTTAATCAGATGGGCTGGACAAGGCTCAAAAAAGTCTCAACATTTCTGAAAGTTAAAATGCCATCCGCCAAACAATTCTTGGAAAGACTATCGGACCTTGGATTAGTTTACTACGAAACGCGAGGCGGTATTTCGTTGACTCCGGAAGGCAAAAGAATTGCAATCTCGGAAAACGCACACTTCAATGCTGTGAAGATGTTCTTCTGTGAAATTTTACAGCTTGACCAAACGCAGTCTGACGAAGCCGCTTGGAATATTTACTTTAATTTAGATCCGGGAACTGTTTCAAGATTTTCTGATTTTGCAAGGTTCTTAGTTGAAGATGAAGGAAAAGAAGTTGTTGAAAAATTCAAGAGTTTCTTGAAACAGCCACGTAAAATGCTTGCACCTTGTCCACTTAATGTTCAAAATAAGGAAGAGAAAGAGGAAAAATAGATCGTAATAATATTATATTGTGGAGGGGCGAAAAATGAGCACTCAACTCAGAGCCAAGGATGTCTTGGAATACGACATCTTAGTGAAGATCAAAAAAGAGGATGTTCACATTCTAAACTATCTTCTTGAAGCCGAGGACAATACAATGAACATTAGAAGTTTTGAAGGTGACTTCTTGAAAGTCATAGCTCCAGCCGATACTGTGATTGATGCTTTGAGACTTCTTGAAAGTGTTAGAAACATTGTTGATTTAGAAGTACTGATGATTAAGCCTAACGAAGGAAGTGCAGATTGAGGTTTTAATATTCAAACCCCAACGTTCACAACGTTGGGGTTCTTTGTAATTATTTGAAGAAAGTGGAGGAGGGAGGAATATGCCTTACACTTCTAATAGCACAAACAAGATAGAATTGCCTACCTACTTTGGAGATTTCTTGATCAGACAGGTAACATCAGATGACATTGAAAAAGCATATGAAATGCGAAAGAATGTGGCGCTTGAAAGTGATACTATACTTTCATCTCCAGAAGAAATAACGATAGATGGAATGAGAAGCTGGATCAACTCATGGCTTCAAGCTGAGAGAAAACTCTTTGTAGTAGTCGAAGATGTGAAAAACTCTAACATTATTGTTGGACAACTTTGGGTGTGGTTTCTGGATACTAAGAAGAAAACATCGCACATTGCAGAATTTGGCTTAGAGATATTGAATAATTACCGAGGACAAGGAATTGGCACAAAGCTAACCGAGCTAGCTATTGCATGGGCGATAAGCAAAGGTGCAAAAAGAATAGAAGCAGAGACTTTAGAGAAAAACATACCTATGAGGAGGATATTTGATAAGTTTGGATTTGAACAGGAAGGAATAAAGAAGTCATACCTTAACGTTAATGGTTCTTACGAAAATGCTGTTATGTATTCACTAATAATAGATTGATGGTGTTAGTTAAGGACCTAAACATTGTGTTTTTTATTATTTTCGAACGTTGAGAAGAATATAATTGTAAGATAAAATTTCATTG
>WUQU01000337.1 GCA_009889605.1 Candidatus Bathyarchaeota archaeon
ACATGGCAGTGGAAGGAAGGTTCAAAAGTTGAAGGCTCAAAGGAAAGAGTGGATTAGAAGAAAAATTGAAGCTGTTGAACTTGGCGGTTACGTCTTCGGGGACAGCGTCAAAAGCGTGGAACAGCGTTTCGGCATAAAACGCTCAGAAATCTTGAAGCTTGACTCCAACGAAAACTTTTTCATACCAAAGGATAAAATCGCCAAAATCATCTTGGAAGTTGTGGAAAACTTTGATCCGAGGCTTTATCCTCAAGAGGAAGACCAGGAGCTTCGGGAAAAGTTAAGCGCTTACCTTGGAGTTTCCGCAGACTGTATAAGTGTTGGAAGCGGAAGCGACGAGTTAATGGAGAGAGTCACCCGCCTATTCCTCGAAAGCGGAGAGCAAGCACTGTCAATTTCGCCTACCTTCTCCATGTATCGCCACGCGGTAAGCCTCCAGAAAGCCGAACTTCTTGAAGTCCCACTAAGAGAAGACTTTTCCCTAGACGTAAACGGGCTTCTGGCAAAAATAACGCCGAAGACTAGGGTTTTGTTCTTATGCTCTCCGAATAATCCGACAGCAAACCAGTTTAAAACAGACGAAATAGAATGTTTAGCTGAAGCTTTTCCGGGCATAGTGGTTGTTGACGAAGCTTACGTGGAGTTTGCTGAACATTCAGTTGTGCAGTTAACTGGAAAATTTGAAAACTTGATGGTTTTGAGGACTTTTTCAAAGGCTTTCGGTTTGGCAAGTTTAAGGCTTGGATACTGCATCGCCACCGCTGAAATTGCAGAAACCCTTTCAAGAAAGGTGGGACTGCCTTATCCTGTGAACTCTATTGCGTTAAGGGTTGGCGCAAAAATTTTAGAAAACCAGCGCATAGTGGAAAACGCCATAAACCAAGCAAAAAGGGAACGGGAAAAATTGGTGAAAGCCCTAAACAATTTGAGCGGCGTTAAAGCTTTTGATTCCCGAACAAATTTTGTGCTGTTCAGAACGGATAAGCCTTACCCAGAAGTTTACCAAGGACTATTGAAAAAGGGGATAATTGTTAAAAATTTGGGCAACATTCTTAAGTTTAACAATTGTTTTAGGGCTACTGTCGGTTTGCCTGAAATGAACGCTAGACTTGTTGAGGCTTTAAAGGAAGTTACAGCAAAATGACTAGGAAAGGTGAACGTATGTGAGAGTTTCTGAAGTTTCAAGGAAAACCCGAGAAACAGAAATTTTCGTAAAAGTGGATCTTGATGCGGCTGGAAAGGCGGAAGTTGACACCGGAGTAGCCTTCCTCAACCACTTAATCACCGCATTAGCATCTCACAGTCTCATCGACATCACTGTCCATGTGAAAGGAGACCTCAAACACCACGTTGTGGAAGACGTTGCCATATGCCTAGGCGAAGCCATTAGAAAGGCTTTAGGGGATTCCGAAGGGATAACCAGATTTGGGTTCGCCGCGGTTCCCATGGACTGCTCCCTAGCGTTTTCAGCCATAGACCTAGTTAAACGGCCATACGCCAAAATCGACCTAAAACTTAGGGGAAAGAAAATTGAAGATATGCCATGCGAAGACATACACCACTTTCTCGAAACCTTAGCCTTTTCCATGCAAGCCAACATCCACATTTGGACAGAGTACGGCGCCAACGATCACCACAAAGCAGAAGCTGCTTTCAAGGCCCTAGCGCTTTCGCTTAAACAGGCAACAGCCATAGACCCTAGAAGAAAAGGCGTTCCAAGCTCTAAGGGGGTGCTATAGTTTCCAAAAGCAGTGATTGTTGATTATGGGGTTGGAAACCTTTACAGCATAAAATGTGCTTTGGAAAAAGTGGGCTTCAAAACCTTGGTGGGGCTTTCAAAAGCGCAACTTGAGCAGGCTGAAGCCATAATACTTCCAGGAGTAGGAGACTTTTCAACAGCCTCAAAAAACCTGGCGTCTTTAAAAGATGAAATAATTGAACTGGTTGGGAAAGGGCTTCCTGTTTTCGGGATCTGTTTAGGCATGCAGCTTCTCTTTGAGGAAAGTGAAGAAGGCGAAGGCGAAGGACTAGCGCTACTGGAAGGGAGAAACGTGCAATTGCCAAGTTCCGTTAAAGTTCCCCACATGGGATGGAACACTGTCCGCTTTATAGCGCAAAACAGGCTGATTGAAGGCTTACAGGATGAAGCCTACTATTATTTTGCCCATTCATATCACCCATTCCCAACCGACAAAAGGGTTGTCTGCGGCGAAACCATTTACGGCGTAACCTTCGCCTCAGTCATAGCCAAAAACAACATTTGCGGAACCCAGTTTCACCCAGAGAAGTCCGGCAAGCAAGGTTTGAAATTTCTAGAAAACTTTCTAAAGTTTGTAAAAAGGTGAAAACCAGTGAAGGTAATTCCAGCGGTTGACTTGATGAATGGCAAGGTGGTAAGGCTTTTCCAAGGCGACCCCCAAAAGGCTAAAGCCTACGATTACCTTGGCGAGCCAGTAGCAGTTGCCAAAAAATGGGAAGAAGAAGGCGCCGACGCCATCCACATTGTAGATTTGGACGCTGCTTTCGGCAAGGGGGATAACTTGTCAACAGTTTCAGAAATAATTAAGGCGGTGAACTTGCCAGTGCAGGTTGGAGGAGGAATACGAAGCCTTGAAAAAGCCGAAACCTTGCTGGGTATAGGCGCAGATTATGTTATTCTTGGCACTTTAGCTTTTAATAAGCCAGAAATTTTGGAAAAACTCGTGGAAAAGTTTGGCAACCGTGTAATCGTAGCCTTAGACCATGTTAATGGCAAAGTTATGGTGGAAGGATGGAGAAAATCAGCGGAAATAAGGGTGAAAGAAGCCCTAGCGAAATTTCTAGAACTCCAGGTTAACACGTTCCTTTTAACCTCCATAAGCAAGGATGGAACCTTGGAAGGCATAGATGCGGAGACTTTAAGCCAAGCATGCAAGTTCAAGGACGCACGGATACTTGCAGCGGGCGGAGTTGGCAGCCTAAAGGATTTAGCCGTTCTCAAAAAAATAGGCGTCTACGGGGTCGTAATAGGCAAAGCCCTCTACGAGGGCACGTTTACTTTGAAGGAAGCTTTAAAAGTTGCAAGGGAGGCAAGTAGCTAATGCCCTTAGCAAAACGGATTATGCCATGTCTAGATGTTGACCATGGAAAAGTCGTTAAAGGAATTAACTTTGTAAACTTGAAGAAGGCCGGCGACCCGGTGGAGTTGGCGAAACGCTACAGCGACGAAGAGGCAGATGAGCTTGTTTTCCTTGACATAACAGCGTCTCCGGAAAAGCGTGAAATATTGAAGGATGTTGTCGAGAATGTTGCAGCAGAAATAAATATTCCCTTCACCGTCGGCGGAGGAATCAGAAACATTTCAGACGCAAGGCTGGTGCTCTGCAGCGGAGCAGACAAAGTGTCGGTTAACACAGCGGCAGTTGAAAACCCGACAATAGTAACAGAACTTGCAAAAACCTTTGGAGAACAATGCGTAGTAGTTGCCATAGACGCCAAAAGACGTTATGAAAGGGCAGAAAACAAGTTTACGGTGAAAACCCGCGAAGGCACATGCTGGTTTGAAGTTTACACTTATGGGGGACGCAGGCCAACAGGATTAGACGCTGTACAGTGGGCGATGAAAGTGGAGGAGCTTGGCGCTGGAGAACTGCTCATCACATCTATGGACCGCGATGGAACAGAAAACGGCTACGACCTAGAACTTACACGAAGCATATCAGAGAAAGTCAATATCCCCGTAATCGCAAGCGGAGGAGCCGGAAAACCAGAACACTTCCTAGAAGCATTTACCCTTGGAAAGGCTGACGCCGCCTTGGCGGCTTCTGTCTTCCATTACAGCAAATATCCCATTCGCAAAGTTAAAGAATATTTAAGAGATAAGGGGGTGAATGTGCGGCTTTGATGGAAGAAAAAATAAACATTAGCCAGTTGGACTTCGCAAAAGGAAACGGCCTAATCCCAGTGGTTGTCCAAGACGCCGTTTCAAAAGAAGTGCTAATGCTTGCATACACAAACATTGAAGCCTTAAAAAAGACGCTTGAAACAGGCTACGCCCACTATTGGAGCCGATCTAGGCAGAAACTTTGGATGAAAGGGGAAACCTCAGGAAACGTTCAGAAAATAAGAGACATCCTTGTGGACTGCGATTATGACACAGTGCTGTTTCTTGTGGAACAGAAAGGAAACGCATGCCACACTGGAAAAAGAACATGTTTCCACAATAAACTGCTATACAAATAAAATTTAGCGCGCAAGAGGTTAAAGTAGCACTTTTAAGAGGTCGGCTTTAGTTATTATGCCGATAACCTTTCCTTTTTCAGACACTAAAACGGCTGGGTAAACCTCTAGAAGGGTTGAAACCAGTTTAAGAGGGGTTTGCTTTCCCACTTGGGGGAAGTTCTCGTCCATTATGTTTTCCACGGGAAGCTGAGATATTTGCGCGAAATCTTTCCCACTGGACACTTTTGCCAGCATCGCCTTCTCAGTTATGCTTCCTACAACTTTTTCTCCGTCGAAAACTGGAAGCTGTGAATACCCGTAATCCATCATGAGCTTTACGGCTTTGGATACTGGTTCGTTTTTTTGAACGCCAATAACCTCGTTGTGGAGCACGTCGGCCGCGTGAAGCTCTGTTCCGGTTTCCAAGTTTTCAAGCGCGTCAAATATGGCTTTAACTTTGTCGTATGAAGGCTGTATTTTGCGGGATTCTACTTTCGCTATGAGCGATTGGCTTACGCCGGCTAATTTTGCAAGTTGTTTTTGGGTTAAGCCCAGCATCCTTCTTTTCTTTGCTATTTCTTCAATTGGAGGAAGCATGCCACTATTTTTGCAACACTAATTTATTATTCTTTTTGGAATAAAAATTTCAGAAAATTATTAAAATAAGAATCCCCCTTTAAGCAAGCCATTAAACGCCAAGGAGGACCGCTGTTGGAAAAAAACACGCGAACCATAGAAGAAATCAACGAGAAAATACGCAAAGGCGACGTTCAAGTTTTAACCGCTGAAGAAATGAAGAAACTTGTGGAAAAAAGCGGCGTAGAAGTTGCATACAAAGAGGTTGACGTGGTAACAACCGGAACCTTTGGAGCCATGTGCTCCTCAGGCGCAGTAATAAATCTTGGACATTCGGATCCACCTATAAAAATCCAAAACGCTTGGATAAACGATGTTCCAGTTTGCCATCCAGGCGCAGCCGTGGATCTTTACATAGGCGCTTCGCAGATGTCTGAAACAAGGCCGTTTGAATACGGCGGAGGACACGTTATAGAAGACTTGATAAGCGGAAAAGAGGTGGAAGTTAGAGCCACCGCTTATGGAACAAACTGTTATCCACGGACAAAGCTTAGGACGATAATTACAAAGGATGATTTGAACCAGTTCTATTTGCTTAACTTCCGCAACTGCTACCAACGTTATGTTTGCGCGACCAACAGTCGCGACGAAACCATTTACACCTACATGGGCAAGCTTCTCCCAAGATTTGGAAACGCAACCTTTTCAGGCGCAGGAGCCTTAAACCCGTTAATGAACGACCCGGACTATGAAACCATAGGCATAGGCACTCGCATATTCCTGGGAGGCGTCCAAGGCTACGTTATAGGCGAAGGCACTCAGCATGACCCTAAAAATCTTTCCGGAACTCTCATGGTCAGAGGAGACTGCAAAAAAATGAACCCAAAATTCATTAAAGGCGCATCCTTCACAAAGTATGGGACAACGCTTTACGTGGGCATAGGCATACCCATACCACTGCTCAACATTGGGTTGGCAAAAAAGACTGCAATACGCGACGAGGACATTCACATACCAATTGTTGACTATGGTGTTCCGGTTAGAAACCGTCCTAAACTTGGCACAGTGAGCTATAAAGAGTTAAAGTCAGGTTCGGTAACTATAAACGGCAAAACGGTTAAGGTTAGCCCATTATCAAGTTTAAAGGCTGCAGCGGAAATTGCAGAGACGTTGAAGTCTTGGATTCAAGAGGGCTTATTTTACCTTTCAGCTCCGGTTGAAAGGTTGCCAACAGACACAGAGTATAAACCCATGAAGCAAAGTGAAGAAGCAATCCTAGTCAAGAGCGTGGCGCATCCAGCGGTAACTTGTAACGAAGAAGAGAGAATCGAAGCAGTCGCCAAACGCATAATAAATCATTCAGTAAATCATGTGGTTGTTGTCGACGAGTTTGGAAAACTCAAGGGAATAGTGACTTCATGGGACATAACAAAAGCAGTTGCAGAGGGGAAAGAAAAACTTGCGGACATCGTCACCAGAAAAGTGATAACGACAAGGATGGACGAGCCATTAGAAGCAGCCTCGAGGAAAATGGCGCAACACCAAATATCCGCTTTGCCAGTAATTGACCATAACCGAAAGGTTCTGGGGATAATAACATCTGAAGATATAGCTAAACTCTTAGGGAGGAAACAAAATGGTTAGAATCCTCTTAAGGTTTCCAGAAAAAATTGTGAACCAGCCCATCATAGCCGAAACCATCCTCAAATACAGCATACATTTAAACATAATAGCAGCCTATGTGGATTTCCACGGAGGCCAAGTCCTCGTAGAAGTTCCATCTCAAGACATTGAAAAAGCGGTTAGCGCATTCAGGGAAAGAGGCGTCATTGTCACAATACCAAAATTGATAGAGGTGGACAAGGAAAAATGCATCCACTGTGGTTCATGTTACTCGCTGTGCCCAACCGGCGCCATAACCATCAGCGAAGATTTCTCAGTAGTTTTTGACAAAGAGAAATGCATTGGCAGTTCATGCGGACTATGCGCAGACGCTTGTCCTATGAGGGCGATAATCCTTACTAGAGAACCTAACCTCATGGTGCCGAACAGTGGAAACGAGAAAACTCTTTAAGCAGACCTTCCAGTTCAGAGAAACAAACTGTACGCTAATATCGGACAGCGAATACGCTATTGAAAGGGCAATAGCCTCAATAAAGCACCATAGAAAGCTATTGGAAATATACATTCGAGAAAACCCAAAATTTCTCTACACCCTTAACCCGGTCCGCGTAGAAAACGGTCCCAAAATAGTTAAGCTGATGGCAGAATACGCGGAAAAAGCAAATGTCGGACCTATGGCCGCCGTGGCAGGAGTATTAGCCGACCTCGCCGTGGAAGGAATGCACCTTGCCGGAAGCGAAGTTGCTGTTGTGGAAAACGGCGGAGAAATCTCAGCAATTTCAAATATGCCTATTGAGACAGCTTTGCTTGCGGGCGATCACCCATTATCGAAACGTTTTGGTTTTAGATTAACAGAATTCCCCATAGGCTTGGCTACAAGCTCAGGCGTATATAGCCATGCGTTGAGTTTCGGAGAGGCAGAAGCCGTCACCATTTTTGCCGTCAACGCTGGACTAGCCGACGCTGTGGCTACTGCAATAGGAAACATGATAAAGGGTGAAGACTGCCGCGAAGTGGTTGAAAAAGGAGTTCAAAAAGCCCTCAGCATAGAGGGCGTTAAAGGTGCCTTAATAATTTACAAAGATTTTGTCGGCGTAGGCGGCTATGTGCCTCAGCTTGTCAAAGTGAAAGACTAGCCAAGTTTTAATCTTCCCCCAGCCTAAATTCTTCGTGAACTGCTTGAACTGCAGCTTCACCGTCGGCTTCTTTTACAACAAAGGAAATGTTCAGTTCTGAAGATCCTTGGGCGATCATGCGAACGTTTATTCCTTTACGGGCCACCGCCGTGAAAAGCCTAGAAGCAATTCCGGGAGTGTTTTTCATCCCGGCGCCGACAACGGAAACCGCGAACACGTCATCTTCAGCGGTTATCTCGCTGATTAAGCCTCTTCCTAGGAGCGCCACTTCCAAAGCGTTAACAGCTTTCTCCAGAACGTTTCTGCGAACCACAAGGGAAATGTTAGCTTCTGAAGCGCCCTGCGAAATCATTAAAATGTTAATGTTACTTTTTCCAAGAACCTCGAAAACTTTGGCAGCTGTGCCAGGGGCACCGATCATGCCGGCGCCGCTTATGTTAATTAGTGCCACGTCTCTGAGCAGAGTCACAGCCTTTACCGTGGTTCCAGGCTTAATTTTCTGTTCCCTTACTAAAGTGGTTCCTGGGTTTTCGGGGTTGAAAATGTTTTTTATTCTGACTAAGGTTTTTCCATCCATGAGCGGTTCTAAGGCCCTGGGATGCATTGCTTTTGCCCCGAAAACCGCCATCTCTAAGGCTTCTTTGAAGGAGATTTCAGGCAGAGTCCTCGCATTAGGAACAATTTTCGGGTCAGAAGTCATTAACCCGTCCACGTCAGTCCATATCCAAACTTCTTCCGCGTCTAGTGCAGCGCCGATTATTGTTGCGGTGTAGTCGGAGCCTCCGCGGCCAAGGGTTGTTGTTATTCCGTCCTGGGTTGCAGCTATAAAGCCAGTTACCACTGGGGTTACGCCCTTCGCCAACAACGGCTCCAGCCGCTCTTTAACCTGCAGCCTAGTAACATTCATGAGGGGGGCGGCTTCTCCGAAATTTGAGTCTGTTACTATGCCCGCTTCGCTTCCCGTAAGGAAACAAGCGTCAAGGCCAACATCCTTTAATGCACCGTAAACTATGGGGGTTGACAGTCTTTCGCCAAAAGACAAAATATAATCCCTTGACCTTGGCGTAAGCTCCCCAACATAGATTATGCCCGTTAAAACTTTTTCCAACTCGTCCATAGTCGCCAGGGTTATCTGTTGGATCTCCTTTCTCACAGAGGCTTTTTTGATAGCTTCTTCTGAAACCTTCAAATGCCTACTTAGAAGTTCCTGCTTAAAAGAGGGGATGAAGCCTTTACCGCCTTTCTCTGCTTGTTCTGCAGCCTCTAAAAGCTTTTCAGTAACTCCGTCCAGAGCTGAAACCACAGCAACAATTTTGTTGCCTTTGCGGGTGTGAGAAGCGATTAGCTCCGCAATGCGCCTTATATTTTTGCCGGTAGCCACGGAGGTGCCGCCAAACTTCATCACAATTTTCATTTGAGGTTTCACCTTTAAATTTCAAGCCAAACTTTGGCTGCCAATTTTTGTTTTATATCTAACAAGTCCCTTAATATAGCGCTGGCGGTTTCAACTCCTCCGGCTCCACGCCCTATAATGGTCTGTTCGCCAGCAAATTCTGAAGTGAAAGTCACAGCGTTTAGTGTCCCGCTGACCGCTAAAGGGCTTTCTTTTGGCACGTTTTCAGGTTTAACTTCCAACTTGCCATTGGCTGATCCTACAAGTTTGACGAGGCAATTGTTTTTGGCAGCGTCCTCAATATCCTTTATCGTGACGTTTCTTATGCCTTTAATCTGAACATCTTTTAAAGTGACCTTTTTGCCCATAGCCCAATTGGCCAAAATTACAATTTTGCAAGCAGTGTCTATTCCATCAATATCCATGGAAGGATCAGCCTCAGCATAGCCAAGCTTTTTAGCTTTCTCAAGAGCTTCATTAAAGGCTACGTGTTTTTCAGCCATTTCCGTGAGAATATAGTTTGTAGTTCCGTTTAGCACACCTCTTATGGAGACAATTCTTTCACCGTAAAGACATTTTTTGGCAAACTCCAGTATTGGGGTGCCAGCGCCAACAGACCCGCTAAACCTAAAATAGACTTTGTTGTGTTCGGCTAATTCTGTTAAGACGGGCAAGGCTAAGGCGAGAGGCCCCTTATTGGAGGTGACAACATGTTTCCCAGCTTTAAAAGCACTTTTAATATGGGATAAGGCGGGTTCGCCGTCTTTAACGTTTGTAGGTGAAGCCTCAACTAATGCTTCAGCCTCCACAGACTCTATAACATCTAAAACACGCATATTTGGGTGTCCGTAAACAGTGTCAGCTGCAACCGTGTGTTTTTCAGCTTTTACCTGCAAAATCCTCTCGAGATCTAACCCTTTCGGGTTTACGGCAACACCGCCTCTATCAGCTACGGCTACCACTCTTGGGCGGAAACCGTAATTTTTGGCAAGCTCAGCTTTACGGCTTATGAACAGCCTTGTAAGGCTTTGACCCACAACCCCATAGCCAACCAGAATTATTCTCATCTAGCATCCCTTTTAGGCAATTATGTCCTTTGAAGCGCAACCCAAAAGCTTCTCAATGGCAGAGATTTCGGCATCCACCTCGTAGGGTTTCTCAAACATTTTAACCACAATGTCCGGATCCTTTAACCCGTGGCCTGTGGTTACGCACACCACAACTTCGTCTTTTCCAACTTCGCCGTTTTCAACCAATTTCTTTAAACCAGCAATCGATGAAGCGCTGGCGGGTTCAACAAATAAGCCTTCATACCTAGCAAGTATTTTCTGAGCCTCTAAAATTTCCCTATCAGTAACAGTCTCGGCAGTGCCGCCAGAGACTTTTATGGCTGTTAAGGCTTTTTTCCAACTCACCGGGGCGCCTATTCGGATGGCACTTGCAACAGTTTCAGGCTTTTCCACCGGCGTAATCGTGTCTTTCCCGTTTTTAATGGCCCTTGCAATAGGCGCAGCGCCCTCAGCTTGGATTCCCGTCATTTTCGGAAGTTTTTCTATCAGACCAGTTTTGTTGAACTCTGTGAAGCCCTTCCATATGGCACTTATGTTCCCAGCGTTGCCCACGGGCACAATCACCCGGTCAGGCGGCGTCATGTTCATCTGTTCGCAGATTTCGAAGGCGATGGTTTTCTGCCCTTCTAAACGATAGGGGTTAATCGAGTTCAAAAGGTAAATCTCCCGGTGCTCCTCTGAAAGTTTAAGAACCATTTGCAGGGCTTGGTCGAAATTTCCACGAATCTGAATGACTTTTGCTCCGTAAATTATGGCTTGGGCCAGTTTTCCGAAGGCAACTCCGCCTGAAGGAATAAGAATTACGCAAGATAAACCTGCCTTAGCGGCGTAAGCAGCCAAAGAAGCTGAAGTATTTCCTGTAGATGCGCATGCAACAATTTTCGTCCCGAGTTCTACGGCCTTGGTTACACCGACAGTCATGCCCCTGTCCTTAAAGGAGCCGGTGGGGTTTTCACCTTCGTTTTTAACGTAAAGATTTTTAATTCCAAGAGCTTTTCCTAGGCGGCGGCAGTGGTGAAGCTTTGTTCCGCCCTCATTTAAAGAAACCACGTTTAAGAGGTTGTGGATAGGCATGAAATCTTTGTATCGCCAAACGGACAAGGGCAAACTTTTCCAATCACTTTTCCCCAGACGTTCGCGGATAAGGGCATAATCGTATCTGATTTCAAGTATGTCCCCGCATTTTCTACAAGAATAAACAATTTCGTCCACGCTGTATTCGCGGCCGCATGATATGCAAACTTGGGATACCAACTATTCAGCCTCCAACAAGGTGACTCCCTTCCCAGGTTTTGTATAAAAGACTTCTGCACTCACTCCAGCCGCTTTGAACCCTTCTTCCATAGCCTTTAAAACTTTTGAAGGAGCTGAACTGTTTTCGTCAATAACGGCTATCATGGATGGGCCAGCACCGCTTATGGCGACACCATATGCTCCAGCTTTTAGAGCCATATCTTTAACATTGTTATAGCCTGGAATCATGAAGGCTCGGGCAGGCTCAACCACCGCGTCTGACATAGCGTTTCCTATAAGCTTTATATTGCCCGTTGCGAAGCCCACAGCCATTGATGCCGCATGCCCAACATTATACGTGAGCTTATCCATCGAAACCATCTTAGGCAAAACAGCTCTAGCTTTCTCAGTTTTCTTGGGCAATGCGGGCAGTTTTGGAACAGCTACACATACGCCTAAACTGGGCGGTGCTTTCAGATGAATAATCTCGAAGGGATTGTAGGATTTTATAATCACGAAATCTCCGTATATAGCTGCGGAAACATTGTCCGCATGTTCGAATCCAGCTGAAGCTATCTCGCCCTTTGCTGAGAACCGCACCAACTGTTCGTAGCTCAGTTTAAGGTCAAACATGTGGTTTAGGCCAAATGCAACCGCCGCGGCTGAGGCTGCGCTACTACCCAAACCGATGCCAGGTCTCACTCCCTTCTCGATTTTAATAACCAATCCAACCTTCAATGAAAATTCTTTTAAAATGTGTTCGGCTACAACGCCAGCAGTGTTTTTACTCGGATCTGTTGGGATGCCTTCTTTAGCTGTTCCATAAACTTCAATTTTGATTCCATCGTCGGCTTTGGTGATGGTAACTTTGTCGTATGGGTACTCTAAGGCCATGCCGAACACATCGAAGCCTGGGCCTAAATTGGCGGTTGTGGCTGGAGCCATTACAACAACTTTGCTTAGGAGAGGCATACTATTCACCCTAAAGGCATATGGGGCAATTAAGGATACATTTATTAAGGATGCATTTAAGTCCAGCGAAACTCATTCAAAAACTGTTTAGCTTCCTCCTTTAGGCAAAGCGTAACGTGTTATCATCAAAGGGGTGGCGGGGGTTTTTAAAAAGTCGCCGTAATACTCGTTCAGGGAGCATATTTCTGGTTCACTGTTAAGGCGTTGCCGCAGCACCTCTACAAGAGTGCTTGCAAGCTCGAAGGTTGTTAAAACTGGAACATTAAATTCAACAGCCAGCCTTCGAATAGTATACTCGTCTTCCAAGGCGTCGGCGTAGCTTTCCGTGTTATTCGTCGGGATATTAATAACTAGGTGAACTTTGCCTCCTTGGAGAAGATTAAGGATGTTTGGCTGTTTATCCGCCTCTCTGACTTTGTATACAACTGTAATGTTGTTAACCCCAGCGCTGCGTAAAGCCTCCGCAGTGTGTTCTGTCGCGTAAATCTTAAAACCGAGATCAGCCAACGCCCGCGCCACCGGCGTGATTTTCTTCTTTAGTTCTTTACCGCCAACGGTTATGAGCACAGAACCGCCCTTAAACGGAATGTTAAGCTCGGCTGCTTGCATGGCTTTCAACAAGGCGTCTGCAAAATCTTTCCCTAAACATGCCACTTCTCCTGTGCTCAGCATCTCAACGCCCAGAACTGGGTCGGCGCCGCTTAAACGCATAAAACTGAACTGCGGGACTTTTACTCCTACATGCTTTAAGGATGGAGTGCGAACCAGCTCGGCTTGGGGTATCTTTTTACCTAACATTGCAAAGGTGGCTAACTCTATGAGAGGGATTCCGCGAGTTTTGCTGACATAGGGCATCGATCTAGAAGCACGTAGGTTACACTCGATAACGTAGGTGACTCCATTCTTAACTAGATATTGAATGTTGAATGGCCCCTTTACTTGAAGAGCCTTTATTATCCTATAAGTGTAGTCTTCGATGGTTTTTAACACGTTGCTTGGCAAGGTTTGCGGGGGTATAACCATCGTGGCGTCGCCGCTGTGCACTCCAGCATTTTCTACATGCTCGATAATGGCGCCGATCAGCACGTTTTCGCCGTCAGAAACTCCGTCTACTTCTGTCTCTTTTGCTCCTTCAATAAACTTGGACACAACCACTGGATGCTCCCGTGAAACCTCGGCCGCCAGCTTCAAGCTGTTTTCCAATTCCTCTTCCGAGTAAACCACTTTCATGGCTGATCCGGAGAGAACATAACTTGGGCGAACTAGAACGGGGTAACCTATTTTTCTTGCAAAACTTTTTGCATCCTCTATTGTCGTCAGCTTGCTCCATTCGGGCTGTGGAATCTTTAAAGAGTCCAGAAGTGCGCTAAATTTCGCTCGGTCTTCTGCGCGGTCTATGTTTTCAGCCGAAGTGCCAAGAAGCTTAACTCCAGAATTTGCCAGTTTTAGGGCCAGGTTATTTGGGGTTTGCCCTCCAACGCTGACTATGACGCCTAATGGGTTTTCTTTTTCATATATGTCTAAAACTCTTTCTAAGGTTAATTCTTCAAAGTAGAGTTTATCCGAAATGTCATAGTCTGTGGAGACGGTTTCAGGGTTGCAGTTAATCATTATTGCCTCTTGGATGCCGAACTTTTGAAGCGCCCATATGGTGTTAACGCCACACCAGTCGAATTCGACGCTTGATCCTATCCGGAAAACGCCGGCCCCAAGAACTATAACTTTGCTTTTACCAGTAGCAAACTCTATGTCGTCTTCTTCTCCGCCATAGGTTAGATAAAGATAGTTTGTCATGGCAGGCCATTCAGCCGCTAAGGTGTCTATCTGTTTGACTACGGGCAGTATGCCGGCCTTCTTTCGCAGTTCTCTAACAGCCATCTCATCCATTTTGAGGCAAACTGCGATTTGTTCATCTGAAAAGCCGAGACGTTTCGCCTCTTTAACTGTTTCTAGGAAATCTGGATCTTCAGGCTTTAGTGAACGGAGTTTCTTTTCCATGTAAATAACGTTTTTAATTTTATATAGGAAGAAGGGGTCGATTCCGCTTAGTTTGTAAATTTCCTCTATGGACATTCCCATTTTGATGGCTTTAACTATTTTGAAGAGTCTTTCATCAGTGGGATGCGCCAACACATCCTTTATCTTCTCTAAGGGTTCAGGTTTCTCCTCATCTGAGTTGCAGACTAAACCTTTCTTTCCGATGTCTAGCATGCGGATTGCTTTTTGAAGGGCTTCTTCGAAACATCTCCCAATAGCCATTACTTCTCCAACAGACTTCATCTGCGGGCCAATATGGGGGTCCACATGCTTAAATTTCCTGAAATCCCATCTTGGAAACTTGACCACTATGTAATCTAAGGACGGCTCAAAACACGCGGTTGTGATCCCGGTTACCTTATTTGTAAGTTCTGGAAGGGAATAACCTATAGCCAGTTTTGCAGCTATGTAGGCCAGCGGGTAACCGGTGGCTTTGCTGGCAAGGGCAGAGCTCCGGGACATTCTAGGGTTAACCTCTATGGCGCGTATTTCCTCAGATTTGGGATGCAAAGCCCACTGGATGTTGCATTCGCCAACTATGCCGAGACTTTGAACGGCTTTTATTGATGCGGAACGCAAAATGTGGTATTCTCTGTTTGTTAAGGTTTGCGAAGGCGCCACAACGATTGAGTCTCCAGTGTGGACGCCCATTGGGTCAAAATTTTCCATGTTGCAGACGGTTAAACAGTTATCGTTATAATCACGCATAACTTCGTACTCAACTTCTTTCCAGTGCCCTACATACTCCTCAACCAAGACTTGCTTAATCATGCTGTGGACTAAGCCTCTGTTCACAATTTCGACTAATTCATTCTTGTTATGAGCCACTCCGGCGCCTTTGCCGCCCAAGGTGTAGGCAACTCTAACCATAACAGGATATCCAATTTCCTCCGCTGCTTTAACAGCTTCATCAATGGAAGTTGCAGCTTTGCTTTTCAGAACAGGTATGCCAGCCTTGATCATTGTTTGCTTGAAAAGCTCTCTGTTTGATGCTCTTTCAATAGCCTCTATAGACGTGCCTAAAACCTTGACGTTATACTTTTCAAGAACGCCTAGATTGGCGAGGGTGACGCCGCAGTTAAGCGCCGTTTGCCCACCAAAACCAAGCATTATGCCGTCAGGCCTCTCCCGTTCAATAACTTTCTCAACATATTCGGGGGTTACGGGTAATAGGTAAACTTTTCCTGCCAAACGTGGGTCAGTTTGAATTGTTGCTATGTTTGGATTAATCAGAACGGTCTCTATGCCTTCTTCGTTTAACGCTTTGAGACATTGGCTTCCTGAATAGTCAAACTCTGCGGCTTCGCCTATTTTTATGGCGCCGCTGCCGAGAACCAAAACCTTGCGCACAGACTCAAATTTTGGCATTTTACCCCTCCAAAACTTTCAAAAATTCTTCAAAAAGGAACTCTGTGTCGTAAGGGCCTGGCGCAGCTTCTGGGTGCCACTGAAACGCGAAGACGGGTTTCTTGGTGTGTCTTACGCCTTCAACTGTTTTGTCGTTGGCGTTTAGGAAGCAAACTTCTAACTCGGTGTTTTTGAGGGATTCTGCGTTTACAGCATAGCCATGGTTCTGTGTTGTAATGTAGCATCTGCTGCTTTTAAGATCAAGCACCGGCTGGTTTTGAGATCTGTGGCCGTATTTGAGTTTGTAGGTATCGCCGCCAAGGGCTAACGCCAATATTTGGGTGCCCAAGCATATGCCCATCATTGGAACAGAGTCTTCGGTGAGCTCTCGGATGCATTCAATTGTTTTTGTGCATTTTTTGGGGTCGCCTGGGCCGTTGCTTATTAAAACTCCGTCTGGGTTGTATTCTAAAATTTCTTTAGCTGAAAAAGTGTAAGGAACTCTTACGACGTTTACTCTGCGTTTCAACAGGCTGCGAAGGATGCCGTATTTTACTCCGCAGTCGAGCAGAACGATTTCACGGTTTCCTCCAGCCTTATAATAAACGGGCTCGCTGACGGTTACTTCTTTAACTAAATCTCTGGAGTTAGGGTCCGGAATATTCTTTGCCTCTTCCAGAAGCTTCTCAATGTTCGGCTCTTCAGCATCATTGCAAACCTGCAAAATGCCAAGCATCACGCCTTTAACTCTCAGTTTTTTAGTAAGTCTTCGAGTGTCAACGCCACAAATGCCTGGAACGTTTTCAGCCAAGAGCCATTCGTCTAAAGTTTTTTCTGACGCCCAATGATACGGTTCATCGCATAGTTCGTGAATAACTAACCCTGAAACCTTAATGCTGTCTGATTCAAAGTATTTTGGAACACCCATTTCCAGAACATTCGAGGGAACACCGTAATTGCCAACAAGCGGATATGTAAGCGTTAAAATTTGTCCCTTATAAGAGGGGTCGGTTAACGCTTCGGGATATCCAACCATGGATGTTGAAAAAACGACTTCGCCGGAAACTTTCCCGGAAGCCCCAAAACCATAACCGAAAAAGAGAGACCCATCCTCCAACACAAGGACAGCTTTTCTTCGGTTTCCGGGATTCAAGTTGACCTTCAAAGCCCTCTCCACCTATGACTTTGGACTTTTTAAAGCTTGCGGTGCACTGTTTGAGGAAGTTAAATAGGATTTTATGATCGACTGCATTTGCTCGTAAGCCTTTTCCAATTCAAGTTTTCTCTTTGCCACTTCAGATTTGGCTAAAAGACTCTGCTCTTTCCGGATTTTTAACATGCGGGCAACTTCGCTTGGGGATGGCCCGCCCACAACATCGTGGCTTTCAACAATTTTTTGGAGGTCAACAGCCTCGCGTAAATCTTCAGTTTTAACGTTAAGCGCAAAGCCGAAAGAACCAGCAACCCTATTTACCAATTCTGGGGTTACGTTGTTGAGGGTTAAACCTTTGCTTATTAATTCTCTAACAGTGGAGCCTACTATTTTGTGGGCGCTCCTAAAAGGAACCTTATATTTTCTAACAAGAATGTTGGCCAGCTCGGTTGCTGCAAGAAAGCTAAACTGGGGTTTAGCAAGTGCGTCCTCATGCACTTTTAGGTTTGGGGCAAGTTTGGAAAGCATATCTAAAGAACTTTCAACAATTTCCAAGGATTCCCAAAGTCTAGGCGTGATTTCTTGAAAGTCCAAGTTGTAGCCGAACGGCAAAGCCTTAATTGTTGCAGCAGACGTTGTAAAGTTGCCTAAAACTTGGCTCATTCTTGCACGGATAACCTCTAAAACGTCTGGGTTCTTCTTTTGAGGCATTATACTGCTTGTTGAACAGAAATCGTCTGGAAGCTCAATTAAACCGAAGTCTGAGGAGCCGAACAGGATTAAGTCTTCAACTAACCGGCTTATGTCAACGGCGGTTAAGGCTAGAACAGCCATTGTTTCTAGGGTGAAGTCTCGGCTGCTTACGGCGTCAATGGAGTTTTCGATAAGACCGGAAAAGCCTAGCAGTTCGGCAACGCGTTCACGGTTTATTGGGAAGCTTGAGGTTGCAAGGGCGCCAGCACCCATGGGGGATAAATTCACTCGCGCATAACTTTCGCCTAGTCTTTGGAAGTCTCTTTCAAAGCAGTCGATATATGACAGCAGATAATGGGCGAAAGTAACCGGTTGAGCTGGCTGCATATGCGTGTATCCTGGGAAAAGCGTTTTCAAGTGGTCTTCAGCAAGCTTGATTAGGGCTTCTTGAAGCTCGACTATGCGGCTCATTATGTTGAGCAGGTTTTCGCGCAGTTCCATTCTGATGGCCGTGGCAACCTGATCGTTTCGGCTTTTTGCTATGTGCAGGTTGCCGCCAACTTCTGGACCGCACGTTTCCAGTATTTTTTCTTCAACAACCATGTGAACGTCTTCAAGGGAAGGATCCAGCGTCATTTCTGGCGTTAATTTGTTTAATGCTTGAAGGAGTTTAACGCCTTCGGCCCAGTGGATTATTTTCTGCTCCATCAGCATTATGACGTGGGCTTGATTAATCGCTATAACGGCCTTTAACAGTTTTTGGTCGCTTTTAATGGAAGAAGTAAACTTGACAACATCCTCTTTTACGCTGGGTATCCTTCCTCCCCAGAGAAGTTTAGACATTTCCGCCACCTTTAACAGCTTTTACGTTTACGGATGGCAAGGGTTTTAGGTATTTTTGGGGGGGTTTTAGGCTCTTCTGCAAGCATCACTTTGTTTTTCAACGCATTGAAAACTGTTGTGGGCAAGCCCCATAGCTCAACGAAACCTTCAGCGTGAGACTGGTTAAAGGATGTTTTAATATTGTAATTCACAAGGTTTTGGTTGTATAGGGAAAGTTTTGAAGAACGACGGACAACGCGGAGTCCTCCCTTGTATAGTTTGACGTGAACTTCTCCGTTTACGCGCTCCTGGGTTTTGTTGATGAATGCTTCTAGGGCATCTTTAAGGGGTTCTGTCCACAAGCCCGCATAAGCCAGAAAAGTCCATTGAGCGTCTATCTGCTGTTTAAACAGAACCTCGTGCCGCGTCAAAACCATTTTCTCTAAATCTTTATGGGCCTCTAAAAGAACTGTGGCAGCGGGGCATTCGTAAACTTCACGGGATTTTATGCCTACAAGCCTGTCTTCAATGTGGTCTATGCGGCCGACCCCGTGTTTTCCAGCGATTTTGTTCAGTTCCTCAATTAACGTTACAGGGTCGAGGTCTTCTCCGTTTAACGCGCATGGGACTCCGTCTTCAAATTTTATGCTTACATATTCAGGCGTGTCCGGGGCTTTCTCAGGCGAAGCTGTCCATTCAAAAATTTCTTCTGGCGGTTCATTGTTTGGATCGTCTAAGGGTCCGCATTCGATGGCTCTGCCCCATAAATTCTGGTCTATGCTGTATGTAGAATTTGCAGAACAAGGTATGGATAGCCCCTTCGCCTCTGCAAACTTTATTTCTTCCTCTCTTGTTAGACCCCATTCTCGAACTGGCGCGATAATTTTTAGGTCGGGAGCCAGAGACTTTATGGTTACGTCGAAGCGAACCTGGTCGTTTCCCCTGCCGGTGCAACCGTGTGCTACGGCGCTTGCGCCCTCCTTCTTGGCAACTTCCACAAGTTTTGAAACGATTAGGGGGCGAGATAAGGCGCTGCTTAAGGGGTATTTTCCTTCGTAAAGAGCGTTTGCTTTTATCGCTGGAAAAACGTAGTCGGTCACGAACTCTTTTTTCGCGTCTATCGAATAATGCTTTACTGCGCCTACTGCTTTCGCTTTCTCTTCTATCTCTTCTAAGTCATCGAGTTGTCCTACATCCACAGTAACGGTTATCACATTAGCAGGGTATTTTTCTTGGATCCACTTCACCATTACAGAGGTGTCAAGCCCGCCGGAGTACGCCAACACCACAGTTTCGGTTATTTCCTATTCCTCCCAGCTTTGTTTTACACACGAATTTTTCATCTTCCTTTTAAGCTTTGTGACTTATTTGTTACAGAACAAGCTTTAAAAGTTCAAATTGGTACAGTGCTCTCGGTGCACAATTAGTGACCATAGCTCAAGAAGTGAGAGAGTATCTAAAAAACAGACCCTACATATTGGAAGCCCTAGAAAAAGGCATTGTAAACCTCAGCGAATTATCCCGACAAATCCAGAAAGAACTGAAAATCAAAAACATCATCGCCATAAAAGCAGCTCTGCGGAGATTTGCTGAAGAACTGCAGAAACACAAGCATAAAAGAGAGGAGAAAGTTCTCAAAATTTTAAAAGCAAGCACAATAACCCTTCACGATGGAAACTCGGTGGTAGTCACCACCAAGCCTTTGGAAACAGAAGACAAAATAAAAGTGAATTTAGGCGGCAAATTTGTCTATTTAACAGACAAAAATAACTTGGGCAAGATAAACGGTGTCTTGCAGAAGCATGAAGACTGTGTCATGATTGTAATCCACTCTCCAGCAGAACTTGAAGCCACACCAGGAGTTGTCGCGTTTCTAACATCCCTCTTAGCAGAACAAAACATTAACATCGTAGAGTTCATATCATGCTGGACAGACACAATAATTGTTGTAGAAAAGAAAGACAGCCTTAAAACCTACGCAATTCTCTCCAGCGTAATACGGTGACAAACAAATACGCGAGAAAGCACCTAATTCCCGTTACACTTTTCGCCATGCAGCGTAATCAGTCTAGTCACGGCTTTCTTGTAAACCTCAACTCCGTCGAGAAACTCTTGAATTTCGATACACTCGTTTTCTGTGTGGCTTAAAGTTGGATCTCCAGGGCCATAGGTGACTACGGGAATTTTTACGGTTCTGCCGAAAATGTTCATGTCCCCCGTTCCAGTCTTTCTTGTAAGCACCGCAGTCTTATGCCGAACCTCTCTGATGGCTATGGAAAGCGCTTTAACAAGCGGCGAGTTAGAGTCGGCTTCAAAGGGTTCAACGGAGTCTACGACATGGACTTTTACAGAGTTTTTTGGGTTAGCCATTTCATACTGTTTAACCCGCCTGTATACTTCTTCGAGCACTTGAAGGGTTGTTAACTGTGGAGGAATACGCATATCAATGGTGATTTGACAACTGGAAGGAATTGTGGAGTTTCCCTTGCCGCCTGCGATTTTAGTTATAGTGGAGGTAAGCGAGTAAAAGGAGCTTTCAAGTTTTTCTGAAGGGAAGTGAATTTTCTGGATTTCTTTCCATATTTCGAAGGCCTTTTCAACAGCGTTTTCATAAAGCATGTTAGCCGCTGAATGGCCAGTCGTAGTTTTGCAAGTTATTTTTAAGCGTAAATTGCCCTTGTAGCCTATGGTTATTTTTTCAACGCCGCTAGGTTCGCCGAAAATTGCGTAATCGGCGGTTATGCCCTCTTTCAAAAGATTTTTTATACCTCGGCTTTTCCCTTCCTCGTCAACTACGCCAGCAACTATTATTTTAGCCGAGTTTCCTTCAGCAGACAAGGCGGATGCTGCAACGATCATTGCCGCCAAAGGAGCCTTTGCGTCAACAGCGCCTCTCCCGTATAGCGTGTTACCTCTTTTTTGTACGGGAATATGTCCCGTCACGGTGTCCATGTGGCCGCATAATAGGATGACGGGTTTGCCTCTGCCAGTCTCGCCGATAACATTTCCAACACGGTCTCTTTTAACTTTGAACCCCATTTTTGCCATTTCTTCGGCTAGAAAAAGGGAAAGCGTTTCTTCCTTTCTTGAAGGGCTGTAAATTTCAAGCATTTTGGTTAGGAGTTGAACTGCGCAGTCTTCCATGTTCTTCTTCCTCTAAAACCTTGTCAAGAACGGAAATTACTCGGTCTATTTGTGCTTTCTCGATGACGAGAGGCGGCAGGAACCTTAGGACGTTTTTTCCAGCATCTAGAATTATGACTCCGTTTTCCAAGGTTTTCATGAGCACGTTCAAAACGTCGAATCGAAGTTCAACCCCGAGCATAAGGCCTAAGCCGCGAACTTCCCGAATTATCTCATGGCGTGTCTTCAGGTTTTCAAGTTGCCCTTTGAAGTATGAACCCAAAGTTGAAGCCCTTTCTGGAAGGCGCTCTTCTATTAAGGCGTCTATTGCGGCGCATGCAGCAGCACATGCCAGGGGGTTTCCGCCGAAAGTGCTCGTGTGCTCCCCAACCTTAAGAGAAGCCATAACCTCCTCTTTCGCTATTGTTATGCCCATGGGTAAGCCGCCAGCTACAGATTTGGCCAAGCATAAAACGTCTGGGGTTATTTGCCAATGCTCGCATGCAAAAATTTTCCCGGTGCGGCCGAATCCTGTTTGAACTTCGTCGAAAATTAGCAAGACTTTCTTTTCGTCGCAGATTTCTCTTAAGCCTTTAAGAAAACCTTCTGGGGGGACTCTAACGCCTCCCTCGCCTCGGATGGGTTCCACGAGAACTGCGGCTGTTTTATCTGTAATGGCTTCTTCAACCTTTTCCAAGTTGTCGGGGGGAACATGCTTAAACTCGGGGACAAGAGGCGTAAATGGGTCGCGGTATTTCTTATCCCACGTAGCTGAAAGCGCGCCCATGGTTTTACCGTGGAATGCGCCCATCATGGCGATTATTTCAGGTTTGCCCGTGAATTTTCTAGCCACCTTTATGGCGCATTCAACGGCTTCAGCTCCGCTGTTCGAAAGAAAAATCTTATTCAGTCCTTTAGGGGAGATTTGCACAATTTTTTGCAAAAGCTCTGACCGCACGTCGTTGTAAAGGGATCCGTGACATGAAATTAGTGTTTCCGCTTGCCGCTTTATTGCCTCAACGACTTTAGGGTGGCAGTGCCCTACAATGCATGTCCCGTAGCTTCCAGCACAGTCTATGTACGCTTTACCGTTCACATCCCATACGGTTGCGCCTTTTCCTTTGACAATGACCACGGGCTTTTTAGCATACACATTAGCCATAAATTTGGTTTCGGCGTCTATGATTTCCCTTTCATTCACGTGTTATTACCGTCCCACATTCGTGTTTTAGCGCTGAAGAAACTGGAGCCTTTCCAAGGCCATGGGCTATTAGGGCTTCAGAAACCCCCATGTTAACAGCTTCCATGGCCGCATAAACCTTAGTAATCATTCCAGGGCCGATTTTTGGAAGAGCTTTTTCCACTTCTGAAAGGGTTAATTTTGATATTTTTTTGTTGCCCAGTATTAAGCCTTCCACATCTGTTAAAAGTACAAGCTTGTCAGCCTTGAGGTTTCCTGCAACATGGGCTGCCGCTCTGTCTGCGTCCACGTTAAGGGCCTCGTATTCTTCGCTTAGAGCCACGGGAGCAATAACTGGGACATAGCCGTTCTCTATGAGAAGGTTTATGGGGCGAGTGTTTACTTCGCTTATTTTTCCGGTGTATCCGCCGTCGATTACTCGCTTTCTCCCAGCTTCATCCACTATTATTATTTTCTTTTTGCGGTTTGCCCGGATAACCGCGCCGTCCAAGCCTGACAAGCCTATAGCGGGTATGCCGCCGCTTTGAAAGATGGAAACGATTTGCTTGTTGATTTTCCCAGCAATCACCATCGTATATATTTCAGCGGTTTCTTTGTCAGTGTATCTGCTGCGGAAGCCCTCTGGCGAAACCACAAACTTTTGTTCTTTGCCAAGTTTAGACGCTATTTCTGTGACTTCGTCGCCTCCACCGTGAACAATAACCAGTTTGTTCCCTGGCAGAAGGCTTTTTAGGTCTTGAACAAGCTCGGAAGAGGCTATTTCTTTTGCTACTCTTCCTCCAACTTTAATCACAATCAACATCGTAATCACATCGGGTGGAAACCTGCACTTTCTAATCCAGTTTTTTCGTCGACGCCAAGCATTATGTTTAGGCATTGGACGCCTTGTCCCGCGGCGCCTTTCATCAT
>WUQU01000338.1 GCA_009889605.1 Candidatus Bathyarchaeota archaeon
ATGTTTTGTATCACTCACCCATACCCCCTGATATCTCAAATTTTTTCTTACAATGTCATAATAACAGTCAAGTGTAACGCTGCCGTTTGGGTCACCAAAACCAAGTGATAAGTAGCTTCCACCATTTCGAACAAGTTTTATCCCTTCACTTACTGCCGATGGATGGCCCACAGCTTCAATCGCCAAATCCACTCCACGGCCATTTGTGATATCCATTATTATTTCCTGTCTTTGGCCAGCTGTAGTAGAATTTCTATCAAGCACATGCGTTGCCCCAAATTCTTTGCACATCTTAAGTCTTTCTTTTGTGCCACCAATCACAATTATATTTCGCGCCCCTTTGAGTTTTGCAAAAATGATTGCATAAAGCCCTATAGGGCCTGGCCCTTGAATCAAAACAGAGTCACCAAAATCAGGTGAAACAATGTCAAAAGCATGAGCACACGTTGCACCAGAACATGAGGCAGATACTAAAATTTCCGGATCAACATTCTCTTTTATTTTTATAACTTTCGTATCTTTGTGAAGATAAATGTACTCCGAATAGCAGCCTCTCAAATACGGAGGTTCTGCGCAGCTAACACTTATCCCATATGTCCACCTATTAGGGCACAAGTAGGGTTCTTTTTTGACGGCACAAAAGTAACACTTCCCGCACGTAACGCCTCTGTCCCATATTATAAAGTCTCCCTCTGTTATCTTTTCGCCGTTTACATCAAACCAGCTACCTGAGATAGCACATACACGTCCAACACCTTCATGCCCTAAAATCATTGGAAGTTTTGTGCGCGGGTCGTTACCTCTGAACATATGCACATCAGAGCCACAAACACCTGCTGCTTCTATCTTTACCAAAAGCTCACCGTCAGTTGGAGACATTAATTCAAACTCTTTCATCTTTAGAGGTTTGTTGAACTCTTCTAAAACCATTGCATAAGCTTTCATTCTTGGTTGCCCCCTACGCTTTTGGTTTTACTGGTTGCATTGGAAAGACTTCAATTTGATTGGTCTCTTTATTTAGTCTGCATACATGATATACATTGTATCTTTCATCCCTTGGCTTTGGCCACAAATCGCTGTAATTTTC
>WUQU01000339.1 GCA_009889605.1 Candidatus Bathyarchaeota archaeon
CAAAAAAACAAAGGCAAAAGCAAAAAATTGTAAATTTTGAGGCAAATGCAAATTGAAATGCTCGCGCGTGCTCGTGAATATCTAAACTTAAAAGACGTAAAGTAAATGTAAAAGTAAACTAAAGTTAAAATAAAGCGTAACGTAACGTAATGAACTCCGTTTCAAAGGACACTTAGTAAGATACAGATACAGATGCAGACACAGCATATAAATTAAACAAGCAACTTATTTCGAATACACCCGATTAAGGGATAAGCCCGTGGACATTAGTTTATTGATAAAGTGGCGCTTCCTTTGCAAGTTTAACACTTCTAAGCCGAACAGCAGGAGACTTGTAATGTTTTCGGCTTTTGGATAATCCACGGAATCGAAACTAAAGCAGTCCTTCGTTTCAATCCGAATCTGAATCTGAATCTCTCTCTATGTCTGCCTCTTGCTTCAAAGCGTTGCATTGTCAAAGTTAAGCAATATAAATTGCATATATACATATAAACAAATATATATATAAAACGGAATAAATAAATTATACATATTTAATGACTATACAAAGGCCGAATATATATATGTATATATTCATTTATGTATACACCTATTTATATGAGAGGAAGCAGCCGAAGCTGAAGCTATACAAAACTCTATCAATATGGGATAGCATAGTTTACACTTTTTCTATGGAGCGATTTATAGTGTACGATACACAAGAATTAGAGCAGAAGAGCCAGAGGCGTCGTCGGTTTCGACCCCTTCGAACTCCCCGAGCAATATGCATGCGATATACGCGGTATGCCATAGTCGAGCTATCTAGAACCGACTTTCGTATTACAGCAGGGCCTTTCCTCCTCGATCCCCACCAGTTTTCGTTCTTCTGCCATTGGTTCTTCCTACTCCCTATTTTTCGACACATCTTTGCCAAGTTCTGCAGTTGCAGAAACAAAAGTAAATACGAAGAATAAAACAAAAAGATCTATAGCAATAACTAAGAACACCATGAGCGATTAAAGAGAAAGAGTTTTTGGGCCCAGGCCGAAGTAAGAAA
>WUQU01000340.1 GCA_009889605.1 Candidatus Bathyarchaeota archaeon
GCTATTTTTATCACTTTAGCATAGCATTCGCCTATATCCACCATCACATCAAATGGATTAAAATTGGGATTGTTATTTTGCATGAATAGAATCTCCCCTTTCGTATTCTGTTTGTTTAGAAATATACCGCAGCGAAACTGCCAAAGCTACCGGGAACATCCTTTCACAAAAACAAAAACCCTGCCGCTGTCGAAAAGCAGCAGGGTTTTGGGTTCTAGACTTTGAATATAAATGCTTCTGCTGCACTTGCATAGGGATGCTTTTTTGCAAAGTATGCTTCGAAACTTTCAGTGCTGTGTCCGAGTTTCTTTGCTACTATTACTTCATTAATGTTGAGCTGCTTTCTGGTGATATCTCTTTCATGTTTAAATGCTCTGTGCAGGTTCATTATTGAGTCTGATTCCTCGTCGGTTAGCGTGTAACCTTTTTGTCTTAGATACATGGACAACCTGCTTGCATCACCGTTTTTAATTGCTTCGGACAGCATGTGTCCCTTTCCTTCTGCTGCGAGAAAGTTCGACAGTGAAGACAGGGTCGCAAAATCCTGTTTCTACTCATGAGTATTTGCAAGTCTCTGGAACGTGGTCAAATCTATTGCTTTTCGCATTTTTGTACTTGCACCAGCCGATTTCAGAACCCCACCTGCTATGTAAGCAAAAGCTGTAAAGGCAGGATTGTCATGCTGAACGGCTGCTCCTATGTTTTGCAACATGCTGCCGGTTGTATACAGTAAACTTTTACCTGTAAGAGCAGCAAGATTCTGTACAAAAGCTTTTCTTGTGAAATCCGTGTCTGCATAAATGTTTCTTGTTCCCCGTGTTGTAAACGGTTGTGATGAACTGGTTCCGGACACATTGCTGAAATCTACAGCAGGTGGTGATGAAGCAGGAACACCTGAGAATCCCCCCATCGGTATTGGACCACTTCCGAAAGGTTTGCTGTTCGAAATTCCACCTTCTGCAGTCATACCGCTGCTTCCACCCGGACCACCTGACGGGGCTTTACCCGGACTGCTACCGGACTCGTATCCTGTGAAACCTGAACCATAGCTTTCTTTTACACTGCTTCTGGAACCCGAAAATGCTCTGGAAAAAGCATTGGTAGACCCTTTTATCATTGGGAAAATACCGGTAAAAAACGGATTTGCAAGATGCTCTTCATCCACACCGCTTACACGCTGGAACCAGTTCTGCAGCATATTTCTGAGAGTACCGCCCAGTTGCGGGACCATCCACATAGCCAGCAGTGTGAAAAACCAACCTGTAAGATCAAGCGAATTTACAAGGTGCAGAACTGCCAGCAGTGAAAAAGCATAGAAAAATCCCATTGAAGCGTTCGTAATAATTTCACCGAACCATACGTTCATAACATTTGAATCTCTCTTTATACCCCACATCATTGCTGCTACCGGAGTGAACAAAAAGAATACTCCCAGCACTATTTTTCTTATCAGAAAAATCATATTGATTTTGAAATACAGATAAGCATACATAAGTTTGACAATTGCAGTGTTCAGGAGATTCTGAGTGTCAATTTGCGAAATAAAACTGTCAATATCAGAGTTTGCGATGTTACTGTTTCCCATATAACTGTATTCCAGTGCTACATATCCGTGCAGTACATTTGTGAGACTGTCAAAAAACCTGTTGAGGTACACAAAAATAAGCGGGCACGCAGCTACAAGCAGGATTGCTTCAATCCATGTATAAATTTCTTCCATCATATCAGCTTTTTTTCTTGCACTGTACCCAAACGTAATCATCTGAATACCTGTCTTGCCTACCATAATGACGATGAACACCGTTGCAGCAAGTGTTACAAGCCAGTAGAAACTCAGCATGAACTGAAATTGTTCTGCGGTAAATACTGAATTGTTGAACAGAAGTTGACTCATGGGCTGGAACCCTGCTATTTTGCCCACGTACGTTATGAAGTTGGTTATACCATCAAGGATAGCGCACACGCCTCTGATTATCCATGTATCTTCATTCTTGTCTGTTACACTTGTTGTTTGACTGACAGGTGGAGTACTGGTCTGTGGTAGTTTAAGAGCATTGTAAAACTTTTCTTCGAGTCCGGCGATGAGTCCCACAAATGTTGTGAGCAGGGTAAGAATAACACATCCGACAACAACATATTTGAGCCAGTCATAAGTTTTTGCTGTTTCTTCAGAACTCCTTGACACAATGAATCTGAGTCCAATTACAAGTACGGTTATAGCAGCCAGAGCAACACCAATTACTACGATTTTTCCTGACAGTTCACTTATTAAGCTTCCGGCTGTTGCTGCTGGGTCAACAATGTTGTGGTTTTCACCCGGTGTACCTGCACCTTCTGCCGGAGCAGCAAGACACAGTTTGAAAAAGAATAAAAAAAGCAGTCCTGACATTGTAGCTGTCAGGACTTTGAATGCTTTAATTTTTGATGTTCTCATAGTCACCCACCTCTTGTTTAACTTCTGGTCTGTAGTTATTTTGATATTTCAACTTAACACCCAACATTGTTGGCATCATGGTTTTATTTTCTTTAAAACCGTTGTAAATAACTTTGAAAAATCTTCCGGGATATGGTTTCAGCCTTTTGCTTTTTACAGGAAGCCAGGAATCATGGACTATTGAGTAAGGTGAAACACTGTCTATTGCCGGCAGGACAAAGTGGTCAATTACCTTAACAGGATAAATTGCTTTCTGCAGTTCAAGATGGTATCTTCTGTCGTTCTGGCTTGGCAGTGGATAACTGTATGTGTAGAGTTTCGAACCAGGGGGTACGATTCCAGGGTGTGTATGTGCTACTATGACGCTCCTGCATCTGCCGTTGAACGATACATTGTAACTGTAAACCACTTCGTGCGTCGTTGGAACAACCGTTATTGTGGAACCAATGTTATCTATAAGTGCGAGTAGAAGTTTTTTGTTCTCGTCCAGCAGGAGGGTCATGGACATTTCCCTGCGCAGTGCAGCTGCCTTTGCTTTTCTGTTAAAATTTCTCAGCAGTTTTAAAACTCTCAGTGCTTCCTGCTGGGAAGTGATGTAAATATCTTTCCTAGGTTCGAGAACAAGGACAACACCGTCTTTCAATTTGCCTGTATTGATAATTCTGTCGGTACTGTAAATAGAAAATTTTTCGTAGAGTTTCTTTGTAAGCCATACTATCACATAACCCTGAAAATAACACATGATTGCCACAATTATTATGCCGGTAAAACCGTCTGTGTCGGGATTGTACCCGAAATACCTGTTCAAAACAGGGTCAGTATATTTGTGAAAACTGTGTGCCAGATCGGAACAAAACTGTGCAAATGCATACCACGCGTATCCTGCTTTGTTTTGCATCGTATTGATAGTTTCAAGTACTCTATCTTTTAAAACGGGCGAGATTGAATTCAGCAGCGACACCCATGTGGATGGAGTCAGCAATATTGCAGTCACGAACCCGACAATTGCTATGAGGAATCTTTTAAACAGTCGTTGCTGTATCATTTAAATTACTCCCTGTTGAGATTTTCTATTACTGTTATACCACGATTTTAAAAAAAACGACCATGAATTCTAAAATTTTGTTGTTGTAACGTAATCCCATTCAAAATCAAACGGCGTAACCTGAATTGCGACTTTTTCAAGCGGGTTGACCAGTATTGCCTGACCTTTGTTTGCAGTGACGAGAAACTGAGCTGCCGCATCCGACAGTCCAAAATATGTGGCTGTTTCCTTTGCAAGATCGGGTTCCTGCTTAAGCAAAAATTTTGTATGGCACATGTTCAGCATTGTCCTGCCTGTTTCGGTTCTCAAAAATTCCAGAATTGTCTGGGATGCTATCATCAGAGATATATGATATTTTCGTCCACGTCTCGATATTGACTCCAGATAGTCATTTGTAGACTCGTATTTTGTGAACATCCATCCTTCGTCGAATATCACTATTTTGTTGTATTTTCTCATTTTCTCGTGCGAGAACTTGTTCCATATCCAGTTCATGATAACCACCGAAGCAAAGAACTTCAGAAAAGGGTCTTTGTCAAATTCTTTTAAATTGAACCCGACTATTCTATCATGTTCCTGAATTTCGATATCTGTTTGACAGTCAAACAAGCTCAAAGTACCTTCACCTGTAAATATTTCAAGTACGTCAGCAAGTTGTTTAGTTTCTTCAAAATTAGAAAGTTCTTTGCGCAGGTCAGAAAGAGTAGGCAGGACTTTTTTAACTTTTCCAATGTATATCTTTCCTGTTCTGTCTACTCCCATACTGGTATACAAACTCTCAGGATCTTTGGTTATACCGAAATCTGCATAGAGTTTTCTTACGCTTTGTTCTATTTTGGAAAGTTGAGCACCGTCCAGTTTCTTGCCCATAAAACTTTCTGATATTATACCCAGCAAAAATCTTATCTCTGAAATTTTACCATCGATGTTTATGAATCTTTTTCCCTCATCTTCTTCTATCTCCAGGTCGAACGGGTTTATTCCTGCTTTACCGCCTGCTTTTACTTCAACATATTTGCCACCGAGCATATTTATCAATTTTTTGTACTCACCTTCCGGGTCGAGTACACATGCCCAGAAACCGAACGCTGCACTTCTAGCCAGCATTGTCTTCATTGTCGTGGACTTACCGCTACCGATTGTACCAAATATTGCAACATGTGGACCCAGCAGTGAGTCATCGAACTGATTATAAAATACCGGTGCCCCTGTTGTAAGGTTGTATCCGAGGAAAACTCCGTTTTTGTAATACACTTCTGTGTTGCCGGTTGGAACACAGCACGCACTGCTGCCTGTTGTCATTGTCTTGAAGTTTTCGGTATATCTCTGGCAACCAAGTGGCAGAGCAGTAAGATAACCCCGCAGTTGCTGGAACGTCAGCGCTCTTGGTTTCAGATTGTACGCCTCACATCTGTTTTTGAACTCTGCGCATTTTTCCTTCAATTTTTCATAACTTTCAGCATATATTGTGAAGAATATTTGAACATACAGAATTTTTTCGATACCTCTCTGCAGAGATGCTCTGAGCAGTTCAAAGTCTTCAGCCTGCTGCAGTTTCTGATAGTCGACAGGTCTGTTCCCTTCAAGAATGATATTTGCCTTTAAGTCAGTTATCATTCTGTTCAATTTTCTTATTACATCCCCTGTATCGGCGGGTTCAATGTAAACTGACATTGAAACCTGACCTATATTAAAAAATGTCTGGAAAAAAGTAAGATAAATGTCAGATGGATAGACTGCCACCACGTATACCCGGGCATATTTTTCGGGTCCCAGGTAGATATAATCCTTCCCTTCTTCTATGCAGTCAGGAAGTACCAGATCGAGAAGTCCCGTGGCATTCTCGATAAGTCTGCTGTCATCCGACTTCTTTGAAATGTTTGATTGTTTAGAACTAATGGGCTTGACCGTAAACTTCTTCATAAACTTCATCATTTATGACTATCCCCCTTCTGGACGTTGTGTATAAATCAAGAACCCCACTTTTAATAGCGTTTTCCATCTTGAATACCTGGTTTTTGTTGAATTCATCACCGAGCAGTTGAAGTACTTCGGGCATGGATAACCTGGCAGTTCTGAAATTTGCTTTTTTCAAAAGTCCAAGGACATTTTTTTCGCGCTGGTCCAGTTTTTCAACTGCGACTTTTTCATTATTTTCCTGGACGTAAAGAACGAAATAACTTTTACGGACAACCAGTTCTTTCGCTTTCTGCAAACTATCCAGTGCGTTTTTGAGCAGTTCACAGTAATTTTTCAGTGACTCTGATACCATATTTGCCGGGTTGTTTATAAACTCTTCGATTTCTTTAACCTGCTGTGAAGTCTCTATTCTTTGAGTCGTTGTAAAGAATTGAACAGGACAATCCAGAGCACGCATAGCAGCAATAAGGTTCAATTCCAGTGCTTCCTGTTCCGGTTCGCTCATCAGGTCAATATCTTGCGATGAAAGATAGTAAATTCTTGCATACCTGTTTTCATCCATAACCACCGTTCCGTCCGGCATGATATTTTTTATCCCCAGCAGTTTTTTTATTTCACTTTTAGTCCCGGCAGATGTAGATGTTTTTTCTTTCTTCCCACCGGAAAGGATTTTGCCCTGGAAAAGTTTGTTAGAAAACAGCGCAAGTGCAAACACCACAGCACCCACCACAACCAGTAACCAGTCCGTCATTTACTGTCTCCCCCTTCCCACTATGGCAGGAAAATTTTTTTTCGTCGTTGATAATCGAAAATTTCTTTTAGCCACACATGCAGTTCACGTGACTCAATTCTCACAAATGCAAAAACTGCACCAATCGCAATAATGAAAAGTTCCGCCAACAGTGCTATCAGAAAAGGTACTTTTAACTCGGTGAACAACCATACAGCAAAAAGTGACGGTAAAACAAGAATAAACAGTTGTCTCCAGGTCATTATACCCCCCACGATTTTGTTCTCAAATTTGAACTCGTATGGTATTCTGTGCCTGTGCAATTTTCATCACCACCCTTCGATTTTTATCTCAGATAAAAAAAAAGAAACCCACAGGGATTTAACCGCTGTGGGTTATGACTCTTACTGAATTCCTGCAGCACTTGCAAGGTTGTTGATGATTACTGAAGCAATTTGTATACCAAAGAATACAAGTCCCAAACCTATGAAAGTCCACAGAAATGCTCTTCCAATCCTTGCTTTCTGTTGCTCATCCTGAACAGCAGTTAAAATTAAACCACGAAACACAACCAGTAAAAGCGCAATTGTAACAGCTGCAATCTGTACAGGTGCTTTTATAGCATTCACAACGTTTGCGGCCTTCTGTGCAAATGTTGAAGTAGTTTCGGTACCAATAACTTTTTGCAGGTCACCTTTTGATGCATTTGCAAATGCAACTACCGAAACAGTAAGACATAAAAACAAACCGAGTAACACGATGAAGATTTTCTTTCTGTTCATTGACTTTACCTCCCCTGCATTAGTTTTATTTTCCAAAGGTGTTGTAAATGACCCCGAGTATATATGGCGCAAGCAAGTAAATTATTACCACTAATCCAACTCCACCCAGAATAGAAGCACCCATTTTCTTTGCGCTTTGAACGTGAAAGATGTAACCAATCAAAAGTAAAAGCACGGCAACTGCAATTCCGAGTCCGGTAATGGGTTTGATGAAGCTTTGTACGATGGTTAACAAATTTACAAACAACTTTGTAAGCATATTTGCAAATTCTTCTGTAGCAACCGGCTTAACAATCTTGTTTATGTCATTCAAAATCTCACCCCCTTGACAGACTCTAAAAAAAACGAAAGCCGTGTAGAAGGGTAGAATAACCCCTTCCACACGGCTAACTTTTGATGGCAAATTTTTCTTCTGGGGTAGGCAGTGGGGTTTGAACCCACAATACCAGAACCACAGTCTGGCGTGTTTCCTTTACACCATGCCTACCGCATCTTTATCCATGTGACCAAACTCAGATGCCACCTTGCAGTACAGCATTGCTATCTCCGCTTTTTCTTTTTCCAGAAACCACTGAAAAAAATAGTCTCAACTGTTTTAACAACGCTGATATTTGCATAGTCATATATGATCAGCACAGCTTTACCGTGCTGGACAGCTCTGTATTTTCCCTTCCGGGAGAGGAGAATACCATTGACAACAGCTTCTAAAATGCGCAGTTCTGCCTCTGCATCCGAACAGGGCAAAATACGCTCCTGGTAGCGTTTGATAGCGTGCCTTGTTATCTGGAGCATGGTACAAAC
>WUQU01000341.1 GCA_009889605.1 Candidatus Bathyarchaeota archaeon
AAGCAAGAAGAAAGTATCTTGAGCAAAAAGCCGCCAAATATGGCTTAAAACCCGTAGCCTTACGACTATTCGGAGGAGTCTACAACTTTAATAAAATGCCTTGGTGGTCGAAAAAGGTTATGCAACCATTAAAAAAGCAACTGGAAGCCGCGGGAATTAAAGAAACAAAGCCTGGAATATACGACACAAGAGACTTACAAGCTATTCGAAACTGGACAAAACAACTGGCTCAACAATAGACCTCTTTCACCGGAAACATTGAATCAGAGAACGTAAAAGCTTCAAAAATTAGGTAACTATATACAGCTTCTTCGGTATGAAACAATATTATTAAACGCTGAAACATCAATATTAAGGGGTTTTAAGAAAAGAAACCTTGGAGAATCGTGGCATGAGTGAAGCTGAGGCGCTTTCGGGATATAGGGGCTTAGCCTTTGAAACGCTTAAGAAAATTGAAGCGGAAATAGGCGACTTGATTCGCATAACAAAAGGAGCCCAAACATATGAGGGCATCCTTATTCCGCGTTCCGAATACGGCGATGACAAGCATGTGGTTATCAAGTTGCGGAGCGGCTACAATATCGGTGTGCAAATAACCCCTGAAACACTTATAGAAAAAATTGGACGAGGCGAGAAGCCGGCGTTTGTGGCTCCGCCCTTGCCAGAACAAAACCCAGCCTTGCCAAAAGTTGCCATTATTAGCACTGGCGGAACCATAGCCAGCCGTGTGGATTATCGCACTGGCGCTGTTCGCCCGGCTTTGTCGGCAAGCGACCTATACAGCGTAGTTCCAGAATTAGGCAATATTGCCCGCATTGACGCACAAATCCTCTTCAGCCTCTACAGCGAAAACATTACGCCGGCCCATTGGACGAAGATGGCAGAGGCTGTAGCCGTTCAAATCGCGAACGGTGTTGACGGCATAGTCATAGCCCATGGAACGGACACTATGGGTTATTCAGCTGCAGCCCTAAGCTTTGCACTGCAAAATCTGCCGGTGCCCGTAATTTTTGTGGGTTCGCAGCGTTCAGCCGACCGGCCAAGCTCTGATGCTGCCACAAACCTTACGGGCGCTGTTTTGGCTGCTGCGAAGGCGCCTTTCGCCGAAGTCGCCGTGGCCATGCATGAAACCGTTTCAGACACAGCCATAGCCATTCACAGAGCCACTCGTGTGCGCAAGTGTCACACAAGCCGCAGAGACGCCTTCAAATCAGTAAACGCTAAGCCTTTGGCAAAAGTGGAAAACAACAGCCTAACAATGCTGGTTGAGGATTACCGCAAACGCGACCCGGCAAGAACGCTTGTTTTAAGGCCGAAGTTCAGCGAAAAAGTTGCTCTTGTAAAGTTTTATCCAGGCCTTAGCCCAGCCATAATAGACTGGTATGTGGGTAACGGCTATAGGGCCATAGTGCTTGAAGGAACAGGCCTAGGCCATATAGGCAACAGCTGCTTCAAAGCCGTAAAAAATGCTGTGGAAAAGGGCGTGATTGTGGCCATGGCTTCGCAGTGCGTTTGGGGACGCGTGAACATGAATGTTTATGACACGGGCCGCGACTTGCAAGCCTTAGGCGTTATTCCTCTTGAGGATATGCTTGCGGAAACCGCCATGGTTAAGCTTATGTGGATTTTCGGCCAAACAAGCGACATAGAAGAGGCAAAGTGCCTTTTAAAAACAAACATCGCCGGAGAACTTTCGCAGCGCACAACCTACGAGGAAACAGGCTTCCAATAAAAAAGGGGAGACGAAAACATGGAGTTGGATTATGAGAAAACCGGTTTAAAAGTTGGATTGGAAATTCACCAGCAGCTGGACACTTCTAATAAGCTTTTCTGCGCTTGCAAACCCGAACTCTTCAAAGAAGAACCCGAAATCACCTTCATTAGGCGTTTGAGGCCGACTCAAAGCGAACTGGGCCAAATAGACCCAGCGGCCTATTTTGAATTCCAGAAAGGTGTAAAAATTCTTTATGAGGCGAACTCGCAAACCGCCTGCCTAGTGGAAATGGACGAGGAGCCACCGCATCCGCCCAGCATGGAAGCCGTTGAAATAACCTTAACCGCAGCCCTTATGATGAACGCCTCGCCAGTTGAGGAAATCCACGTCATGCGCAAAACAGTCATAGACGGCTCCAACACTACGGGTTTCCAACGCACATGCGTAATCGCCCTAAACGGCGCAGTAAAAGTCGGCGAAAAAACAGTGCCCATCCAACACGTAAGCCTAGAAGAAGATGCAGCCCGCAAAACAGGCGAAGAGGACACGCTGATACGTTACCGTATAGACCGTTTGGGCATACCCCTCATCGAGGTGGCAACCGCCCCAGTCATAAAAACTCCTAAAGAAGCCGGCGAAGTCGCCTTGGCCATAGGCAAAATACTGCGCGCCACTGGACGAGTCAAACGGGGATTGGGCACCATACGCCAAGACCTAAACGTTTCAACTCCAAACGGAGCCCTAACAGAAATAAAAGGCGTTCAGGAACTCGAACTCATTCCGCTGGTTGTAGAATACGAAGTTCAAAGGCAATTAAACCTAATAAAAATAAGGGATGAACTCAAAAACGCAGGCGCAAGCGAAGAAGATCTCCAAGAGGAAATTTTCGACGTTACGCATGTTTTTAGGCAAACGGCATGCAAAGTCCTTCGTAAAGCCCTAGAAAAAGACCAGAAAATCTTAGCCATAAAACTTCCAAAGTTCAGAGGCTTATTAAAACGGGAACTCATGCCAGGCATACGCCTTGGAACAGAAATGGCTGACCGTGCCCGCTTCTGGGGAAGAGTCGGCGGAGTATTCCACACAGACGAGCTTCCAGCCTATGGAATAACAGTTCAAGAAATAGAAGCCTTGCGGAAAGCGGTGCAAGCCCAGGAACAAGACGCAGTGGTGTTTGTCGCAGACACTGTGGAAAACGCTAAAGACGCCTTAAAAGCGGTTTTGGAAAGAGCCCGCGAAGCCTTAAAAGGGGTTCCTGAAGAAACCAGAGCGGCAAACCCTGACGGGACAACCCGTTACATGAGGCCGCGTCCCGGAGCAGCCCGCATGTATCCAGAAACCGACATACCGCCAATAAAGATAACAGAGGAATACGTGAACCGTGTCAAAGCGTGTCTTCCAGAACTTCCAGAACAAAAGCTTCAGCGGTTGATGCGCCAATACGGCCTAAACCAGAAGTTAGCCAAACAACTCATGGATTCGGAATACACGGAACTTTTTGAAACAGTAGCGGGAGAAAGCAGGGTTTCGCCGACAACCATAGCGGTTTTCCTAACAGAAACCATCAAAGCCCTTAAACGGGAAGGCATACCTGTGGAGAAAGTCTCTGAAAACCAGATAAGAGAAATTTTCAACAGCCTCGACCGATGCGAAATAACCAAGGAAGCCCTTCCAGAAATCGTCACGTGGTTGGCGAAAAACGAGGGAAAAAGCCTTAAAGAGGCTATGGAAAACCTCGGCTTAAAAACTCTGTCCATAGAAGAGCTGGAAAAACTTATAGACGATGTGATAGCCCGCAACAAAGGCTTAATTGAAAAAGCCGCCTCAAAAGCCTTCGGCCCGCTTATGGGCATGGTTATGAAGGAGGTAAGGGGTAAAGCAGACGCTGAGCTTGTCAGCAGTTTAATCAGAAAGAAGCTGGAGAAAAACGCTTAATCCTTTTTCTACTTGTATTTCTCTAGCGTGACTATTTGCTCTTGAATGGGTTTTAGGGTTTCTCCGCAGTAGGGGCAAATTTTAAACTCGGGCATTACCGGCTTTCCGCATGCGAGGCAGAGGCTTGGATATTTCAGTTTTTCCTCGAAGCTTTTAACTTCCCTTTTCAAACAGCCAATTTCCCCTCTAATTTTTTCCACGGCTTCTTTTAAAGGTTGGATTTCCTTGACTTCTGTTCTTATGTTATATACTATGTCTTTGACTTGGGCTAGTATGGCACTGTTCATTTCTACGGTTTCGTTCATGGCGTCTAAAAGTTCGCTTTTCTGTTCTAGTAGCTGGGCTTCCACGGCGCTTTGTTGTTTGGCGTCTGAAAGGATTCTGTTTAGAAATGTTTCCACAGGGTTTTCAAAGGCTATGGCGCATGTTATCCCCCCATAAGGTGAGGGCTGCAGCTGCGCTTATGAGGAAATAGGTTGTAGGCGTTATTGTTTGAAGTTTGGCTTCTATGAATGGGTAGAGCTTCAGTAAATTGATGGGGCTGTTGAAGAGTAAAGCGTTTAATGCGTCTATTAGGTGGGCTGTGGATATGGCGGTTAAAGAGCTGAAAAGCCAGACGCCTAGTCCCTTTTTTGACAATGCGCTGTTCCTCCGAGAATTGAATATTACATCTTAATATTTAATACGATATTCCGGTTTTCGACATATCAAACACGCGTAAATTCTAAAAAGAAAAACCCCCTTCTTATACACGGGATAAAATTGAGTAAAAAAGCAAGCGAAAGTTTGGGAGAAGGGTTCGCCATCAGAGTAAGAGCCGGCGAATACGAAGTTGAAGTCAAAGGCTCCCGCAATGAGGTGCTAGAAACCCTAAAGGAACTGCCAAACATAATGCCAGAAGTAGGCAAAGCCTTTGAAAACCTAAAACCCAAAACAG
>WUQU01000342.1 GCA_009889605.1 Candidatus Bathyarchaeota archaeon
TAAGGTAGTCCTTTCTATTTTTAAGATTTTCCAGATGCTTGAGTAACGCATCATATCCATTTTCATCTATTCTTGCCATATATAGGATATCGTTCCAAAGTTGTGTAATGTCTTCTGTGCCGTAAACTTTTCGTGCCCATTCAGGATTTGGTACGCCAGCGACGCACCACCTGTTTTTATTCATCATCGTTCGTTCCATAATCTCTTTGAAAGCTATTTGTCTTGCTTTCGTGGCTGCACCTATTCTCTGGGCTGGTACGTCGGCAAGCAGATCCGCATACGAACCAACCAATGAGACGGTAGCAGCACCGTCTTCGAGAAAGCTTTTTGCCATTTCTATCTCCCAGTTGTATATGTTAGTAATTACCTCTTCGGGTGCTTTTAGTAATTTTTGCCTGGAGATGTAAGTATCGTTCCATACGACAAGTACTTCTTTTGCACCTAAATCGTAAGCCTGTTCGACGAAAATCCTTACGAAGTCTTTGTGATCCACAGAAGCGTTCACGATTAACTTTTGTTGATTTTGCAAGTTTACCCCAATCTTAAGTATAGCCTGAGAATAGTTCACAAAAAGCTTTTTTTTCATCACTAAAACTCCTTTCGTTAGTTTAAACTCAATCAGTCTGAACGAGTGAAAATACCAGTCCAACTATGAGTCCGAAAAAACCTATGTCAGAAGCGCAAATGGTCAGTGAAGTTAAAAAACTTATTATACAAAGCACGTAGAATTTCAAAATATTAGCGAAAAATCTTCCCAGATTCTTTTCTAATATAAATCTTGAATACTCTGAGTGATCTGCGCCAAGTGAGAGTACAAGTAATCTGAATCTCTTGTCCATTGAGTACACAGCAACAAGCAATTTATAGACCAGGAAGACGGAAGACATAATAATAAAGAATAGATAAGCAAGATATAGATTATCGACGTAATACCAAACAAGCGTCATGATGCTTAGCATCATCACGTCGTTAAAAAGAAACAGCGGCTGGTATCTAACACGAGCTCTTTTAGATATTATATTGTAAGAAA
>WUQU01000343.1 GCA_009889605.1 Candidatus Bathyarchaeota archaeon
AGCAAGTGACAACCTTTACTGATGTTTCAAAGGAAGTGGCAGTGACTGAAGATCTGACTTTTTCAAAAGATGAAACTAAAGAAGAAAAAGATGAGTCTCTCGTTGCAAAGGAGCGGGATCTAAGAGTAAAGGCAGAGCAGGAAGCAGAAAGCTTAAAGAAACAAATGAGGAGCTTGGAAAAAGGCCAGACTCGTTTACAACAAAAAAACGAACTTTTAATATCAGAGAATATCTCTTTGCAGGCAAAGTTGTCTGAAATAGAGGAAGCTGCGCAATTTTATCGCAATAAAACCACTGACCTGGAAATCGAAAAGGATCATCTGAACACTCAAATATACAACCTTCAGGAAACACTTGAAAAGCAAATAACAAATGAGCAGCTAAACATTCAAAATTATGAGGATAAAATAGAAAAGTTAATAGCTGGCGAACAAAGAACAGTTCAAAGGTATGAAGCAGCTCTAAAGAAGATGAAGGAGGAAAACTCCTCTCCTCATATAACTTTGGACGAAGCAGGGCAGGTATTGTTAGAGTATCTGCAACAAGGTATTGATCAAAATTTTACTCAGCTGAAAAGCGGCCTTGAAATGCGGACAGAGCGGGAAGAGCTAAGAAGAAAAATAAACGATCATTTTCAGCTCATGAATGCCCTGGAATTGCTTCTGGAAGAAGCAAGAATACCTGATGCCGGGCTAGCCCCGGAAAAAAATGCAGAAGCTTATTCTGCACCGCAGATTGAGGAGCCTCCAAAGGGAGGTATTCAAAACGATGAAACTACCCGTTCACAAATGGGGACCTTTTATAGATTGGATCATGGTGGATATATTAAGCTGGAAAACGGCGCGGCTTTCAATATTCCTGAGTCCTTGGTAAATTCCCTGGTTATAGAGCATGAAGCTGAAGTTGAAGGTACACCAACACGTAAATCTGATGGTTCCACAAATTATATGATTCGGGTTCTTTTCCAAGGGGATGATAGCTATGCCCCAATAACCCAATATATGGGGTATATTGAACTTGGTGAACACTTCAAATACTACTGTGTGGATCTGTCTGACCCAACTCATCGGTTCCCATTGTATGAAAAGGATATTGAAATTCAAAATCCTCAAGATGGTGATCCGTGTTTGTTTAATGTTGCTCACGGTGGAGAGCATGCCCGATTGTCTAAACTCTTCGCCAGGTATGAGAGGGAATACTTCACCAAGGAGAAGCTGAAAAAAGAGCGGTCAATCCAAGGAAGCATCGCT
>WUQU01000344.1 GCA_009889605.1 Candidatus Bathyarchaeota archaeon
AAGCTTGCACTTAGAACTATCAATGTAGGATTCGTGGGCTTGAAAGACGAACTCTTTGACAGGATAAAATCTGGTGCTGTGCGAGACGGAGATTACGAAGAGTTTTTGAAACACGTACAGTACGGATATGAGATTCTGAAGGATATGGACGCTCCGAATTTCATAATCGAAGCTTGTTTATACCATCACGATTTCGTAGATGGGAGTGGGCTAAGTAAATTAAGAGGGACTGAAATACCCAAACTGGCTTTAATTGTAGGTTTCGCAGAGAATGTTGTGTTGTTAGGAAAGCATAAGGAAGAAATGAAAGGGAAGTACCCTGATGAATACTTTAGGATAATATTTGAGGAGTGATTCAGATTGAGTGTTATCGACATTTTTCCTTATCTTTTTCTTGGACATCTTTTTGGCGATTATGTGCTTCAAACAGGATATATAGCGGCCAAAAAGTCAAAGGATATTAAAGTGCTTGGGATACATATTGGACTGCTCTTTTTGTCACAATTAGTCTTTGTTTTTGGGGAAGGATTTGGTATTAAACACTTTTTGGCTATTGCCATGCTTTCTGGAATACATTTCCTTATCGATTTGATAAAGTTTCACTGTAAAACAGCCTTTTGTAATTCTTGGAAGTATTACCTCATAGACCAGTTGTTTCATTTATTATCTTTGTTATCTGTTGCCCCATTTTTCGACAAAGTAGTCCCATTTTTACCTCGCACTGTGGTTACTGTAGGTGCGATCATGATTTTCAATGCATATCTTATCGGAATTCTATCTCATCTGATAGCAAGAAACGGTACTTACAAGAGAGACTACATCGGATATTTCATGAGGATGGTCGCACCAATAACTTATTTCATCTCTGTATGGTCTTTCTTAATCTATGCATTGCTATGCGGATTCTTGATATACAAGAAGAGATCTATGTTTAACTTACTTAATTATGTATTTACCATAATTGCGACAATAACCTTATTGGAGGTGATGTTATGATGTTCAAAAGTTTATTACGGTTGCTAACAACTCTTTTTGTTATGGTAACAATTATCGCCTTTGCTGAATTTAAGGTTGTGTCATCATCTGAGAGTGTCGTTATGGGTGGGAAGCTGCCTATCAGCATTGAGCTGACAGATAAGGACAACAAACCTCTCAGTTTCTCCCTAAAAGCGAAAGTTTCGCTAGGTGGTTTTGATAAGCCAGAAGTCTTGACAAAAGGCTTAGCAGTTAACGGAAAAATAACGCTCAACTTCCTGGCTCCAAAGAAAGTGGCTGAAGTAAAGGTTACTTTCACAGCAGAAACTCCTCAGAAAGAAGTTTTCACTCAAGAAATAGTCATAAAAGTCACTGAAAAGGACGAGAGCGAATTCTCAGAAGAGATGAAAGCATCTATCGACTCATTCAGGGGTAGTGTTGCCGTTAAAAAAGTCGGGAAGAAGGCATGGGAGTCCATTAAGAAAGATACGCTGCTTCAAGAAGGAGACGAAGTTTTAACACTTGAAAAATCATATATTATAGTCAAATTCCCTGACGGCTCAATGACAAAGATCACAGAAAACAC
>WUQU01000345.1 GCA_009889605.1 Candidatus Bathyarchaeota archaeon
ATTCATCAAGATACTTCAATTTAACTGAAAGTATTGCAGCATGAAGAGAGTCAAGTCTTGAATTGTATCCAACCATTTCATGAAAATACTTCTTCTTTGAGCCGTGCTGTCTCAACATTTTCGCTCTTTCTGCAAGTGTATCGTCGTTCGTAACTATTGCACCAGCATCACCGTATGCACCAAGGTTTTTGGTTGGAAAGAATGAAAAAATACCAATATTTCCGAATGTGCCTGACTTTTTAATGATATTATCAGTTTTTCCTTCGCTTCCTATAGATTGCGCAGCATCCTCTAATATTTTAACACCATATTTGACTTTTAGGAAGTGGAGTTTTTCAAAATCCACAGTTCTACCGAAAAGGTGAACTGGAATTACGGCTTTAGCGTTTTCTTTTCTTATTGCGTGTTCTACCTGTTCAAGGTCTATATTGTACGTTTCGGGATCAACGTCGACGAAAACAGGTACACCTCCGTTTCGAACAATGCATGATGCTGTTGCGAAGAATGTATATGGAGTAGTAACAACTTTGTCGCCCTTTTCTATGCCGAGAGCGTGGAGCGCTATTACGAGCGCATCACTTCCATTTGCAACTCCAATAGCATGCTTCACATCCAAATATTCTGCAAGTTCTTTTTCAAAGTTTTCCACTGCCGGTCCAAGTATGACTCTTCCATCAGAAAGGACGCTGTCAACTGTTCTGAGCACTTCTTCGCGGAGCTTGTTGTACTGTCTTGTTAAGTCAAAAAGTGGTATAATTTTGAGTCCTCCTTTATTTTGAATAATTTATTTTACAGTGCTCTTCGGAAAAGACCAAGCGAACGAATTCGAATTTGCGATATCTAACATAGATATCATAACCCGGATTTTTTGTGACGAATTCTATAATGGAGATTTTTTCTTCGACAGGTTCAAAGTCGCTCGGCAGGGCTATAAACTGCTCAATTCCCATTTTAGACTGCTTAAGATGTTTCTTGTATATTTTATAATCCCCTACTTGCTTTTCAAATGCGTTTATATACTGTTCTGCGATGGTTTTGTTTCCCTCATTGAGGTAGACAAGTCCCAAGAAGAGCTTTCCTTCAGGTGTTTTTTCGAATGGTTTCACTGCTCCAAAGTCTATTTTATAACCTGCCAAGTATCTTCTTGCTTCTATCGCAATTCTGCCAAAGGGACAC
>WUQU01000346.1 GCA_009889605.1 Candidatus Bathyarchaeota archaeon
AAAAGAATTGTTGGGGGTGAAGTGATATGTCAGATTTCAAGAAGATTTTCAAGAACAACTTTTGGCTTGAAAATCCTGTTTTTGTTCAAATATTAGGAATCTGTTCTACTTTAGCAGTCACAAACAATCTGCGCAACACACTTATTATGACTATAGGTGTTACTCTCGTTACCGCCCTGTCAAATCTCACTATCTCAATGATAAGGAACATCATACCTCGAAAGGTCAGGATGATCACTCAGGTTCTTGTGATCTCATTCTATGTGATTGTCGTTGATATAATACTGAGGGCGTACGTACCTGAGGTTAGTAAAGCTCTTGGTCCATATGTTGGATTGATAATTACCAACTGCATCATAATGGGACGTGCAGAAGCGTTTGCGCAAGGAAACAAGCCTCTAATCTCGTTCTGGGATGGTTTCACAGCCGGTCTCGGATATATGTTGGTGCTTGTCACCGTTGCTTTCTTCAGGGAGCTTCTCGGATTTGGTACAATCTTAGGATTTCCAGTTCTACCTGATTCCTTTACAAAGTGGACAATTATGGTAATGCCACCAAGTGCATTTTTCGTACTTGCTGCTTTTATTTGGATAGTGAGAGGTGCACAGATAAAGAAAGATATTCAGACATCGAGACAAAGCGTACAACAGCCAGCACAAGTAGGGGGTGATAAAAGATGACAGGTTTAATTCCTAACATAAACCCATTAATTCTCTTCTTTGCATCTATCCTTACAAGCAATATATTATTAACAAACTTCTTAGGGATGTGTTCTTTTATATCTATTTCAAAAGACCTCAAGTCTTCTAACGGACTGGGCGTTGCTGTTACGCTTGTTATGACCGTGACCACGGCTCTGAACTGGTTGATAGAGAAGTACATAATTCAACCACTTGATTTAGGTTATCTTAGATACATAGTTTATATAATCGTCATCGCGGCTGTTGTTCAGGTTCTCGAGATGATAATCGATAGAGTTTCACCAACACTTTATATGGTCCTTGGTATATTCTTACCATTAATAACAGTTAACTGTGCTATCCTTGGTGTTGCACTTTTCATGCAACTGCGCAATTATTCTTTCATCCAGTCAGTCTTTTTTGGTTTAGGCAGCGGAATTGGCTGGTGGCTTGCAATAGTTCTTTTGGCTGCAATTAGGAAGAAAACAGACAATGCTCCTGTTCCAGCCCCGTTAAAGGGTGTTGGTATAACACTTATCACTATCGGAATCATGGCTATGGCGTTCATAGGTTTCGCTGGCATGATAAACGTTCAGTAAAGCGGAGCGATTTTGTAAAATGGGCAGGTGATTTGTATGAGTATGATTATTGCGCCTTTAGTTGTATCAGCGGTTAGTACAGTCCTTGCAATAATTATCACCATAGTTGATAGCATAGTAAATAATTACGGCGAAGTGCAGATAGATATAAATGATTCAAAAAAGGTCTTGAAAGTA
>WUQU01000347.1 GCA_009889605.1 Candidatus Bathyarchaeota archaeon
CGTCGGTTTCAAGGGTTGTGAAGTCCCGTGCCCCTGCACCTTTTAAAGCATCCCTTAAACCTGTTATGCTTAAGTCAACTAGGTCAAGTTTAGCCTTTAAAAACGATGGATCTACGATTTCAATTAAACTCAAGCTTCACCCTCCCTTTTCGCCTCTCTGCTTGAACGTTCCACATCGTCTAAGCTTTGAGCTGCAACTTTTTTAGACATCCTCCATTCCTCCTGAATCCTCTGAATCTCAGTTCTAAGAGCCCTCATTATAAGCTCCTCCTTCTTTATTCCAAGGTTTTTCGCCAAAGTTAAAACTATCAGCATGTCCGCGTCTTCCATGCCTATCCAAAAATATGTTTTTCCCTCTTCAGGCACTCTGTCAACCTCCAAGTTTAAGCGCTTTTATCCAAAGCTTCCCAACATGTCCAGCAGGCGTTTTCGCGTAAATTTTTGAGCCAAGCCTCGATATTATCACTATAGTGTTTTTCCAGACTACGTCGTATTCTGTTGCAGTTACTTCTCTGTCTATGTTGTATTTTATGTCTGAACCTTCAGCTTTAAGGCTGTAGATGAACCCTTCAACGGGAACCACTACGCCGGCGTCTGTCACCTCAACCTCAGGCTTGAAGGTATGGTCCCTTACAGTTACGCCAGCTTTAAGCACTTCAGCAATTTTCCTAAGGTATTGAACAGCTTCATACAGTTCGCTTTTCGACACGTTCCATCACTCCTCCCTAAAAAGCTGGACCCTTTAAGCCTATTTAAATTTTATATTGACATCCGCCTGAAACCATGCCAACAAGCATTGAAGCCCATCTACAAGCAGAGAGGCAGTTGACTTTAAACTTTAATTTCAAACCAGGTACAGTATATTCTGTTAAAGGTTACCTCTCCTTTAACTGAGACTTCTATGAAAAACTCTTCTTCCCATTCGTAGTCTGAAAGCTTCACCCTGTAAACCCCTGTATCCTCCATTGCAGTGACATGGTCTATGAACGGTGAAAGCTTCTCTAAATCGGCGTAGTTGTGGTCTAACATGAAAACTCCGTCGACGAAAACTCGGAGGCTGAAATCCCTTGTAGGTGAAACGATTAAGAATTCTCCAAGCTTCCCAGCTTTGAAGCTTTCACAAAACCTTCTACTCCTTAAGATTTTAACGTTAACCCCGTCGAAGGCTGGTTTAGGAAAGTACTTTTTAGCTTTAACCTCATCCAGCTTCTTTAAAACCTCAGATGTTAACCTCCTTATTTCCCGTGCAGCCTCTTCAGCTATTATCAGCCCTAGAGGGGTAAACCTGCGGATCCTCTCTTTAACCAGTTCAGGCGTTAAGACGCGTTTTTCACTGTCAATAATAGGCTTCTTCTGTTTCATGCTCGGTTATCTCCATTATCCTGCCCTTCTCGTCTCTTACAACCTCGTAGACTGTTAAACGTTTTCTACGGGTTGGATAAACAGTTTCCCTTACAGCTTTTAAGGCTTGAATAAACTGTAGCAGCACGTTTAAAACTGGAAAAGGCCAGATTCCAAAAGGTCCCGTAATCCTTTTTCCAACAGTTTCCCCTACAACACGCCTCTTTACCCCAGCATCCCTGTAACCGTATTCAACAGTTTCCCTTACAATGGGTTTCACTACTGTTTCAGCAACGTAACGTTTCCTCTTAACCCTATACTCTTCTTCAGACACGTTGCTTCCCATTTAACACTATTGGGAAGCC
>WUQU01000348.1 GCA_009889605.1 Candidatus Bathyarchaeota archaeon
AATCTCTTACCACCAAGACCCATTGGAACAAAAAGGTATGTTCTCCAGCTATTTATATCTTTATTTGCTTCTGGATTATAGCCTGGATAAAAAGTGGCATCAAAGGCATCAAGCCTGTAATCTAAAATGGGTATGTATCCACTGCTGGAGCAGTAGTTTTTGTGCCCATACCATAGCATATATGGCAAAGCATTTTTTGGAATGAGAGCGTATTCTTCAATTTCTACTTGGTCTTGATTTTCTGTGTCTGGGTTGTTTGTTATTTTCACTGGTTGCCAGGAGTTACCGGTTTCTTTTAAAGATCCTATCCTAAAGAAATGTATGATACCTTGATTGGTGCTTACAAAGGATATGGACCTTCTTTTCTTATAACCGCCAGGTTGGCCACTTTGAGGTCCATTAACTAACTCTTCATATGACTCATCCTTGTAGGTAATCAAATATTTCCTGATAAGTGGTTCATTACCAGCCACAGTAGGTGTTGAATACACTATAGGACCGAGCTTCCAAGGTGTGTTAGAATTCGGTGAATATCCTGGGCACAGTTCTGAAACATCAAGCCTTCTTGTTCTAAGTACGTATTCTGGATAATTTCCGCTGTAGTCTTGCCCCCTATGGTATTCTATTACATATCCACACTGCTGACTTGTTAAGCTTGGGTCTATACTTGTCCATCCATTGAGACATCCTTGGTTAGATAGAAAACTCCTTTCTTGGAGCGTTCCATTGTTGTCTATCAAATAGAATATATTTCTGTCATCTTTGCTTGTTATTGCAAGCTTACAATCAAAGTACAATGTGGGTATGACTTCAAACATATTTTTTATCTGGGCGTTGGTACATGCGGACTGATTTTTATCGGGGTCTCCTTCAAACAATGCTGCTTTTAGATTATTATTATCACCAAAGAAGAACCTGAATATCTTATCAACCACGTTTCCAAAGATTGTTAATACTCTATCTTGATCACTATCTTCTCTGAAATTCCCTACGCTATCTACCCAGAAAGCTCTAAACATGCCAATCCATTTTATTCTTGAACCTTCTTTTGTGGTGTATTCTGGGTAAAATCCTGGTTGAATAACCACTGCAGAACTCTGATATTTAGAAGACAGTGTGGCCACAGTAGAACCGGAGGAAGCTCTTTTGAGAATATCTGCAAAGGCGGAAAGAAGGGCGTTCTTTAAGCTTTCAGCATCATCCGCCTCATAAAAGTTGTAGGGAAGACCATCCTTAGGTGATTGAAAGGCTGTAT
>WUQU01000349.1 GCA_009889605.1 Candidatus Bathyarchaeota archaeon
AGAAGACGAAATATACGAAAGAAGTAGAGATATTACCATTAAAGCTCTTGAAGAGAGCGCTCTTGTCCTTTTTGTTGTTGACGGTAAAAATGGATTATCGTCTGAAGATCATACTATAGCTTCAATTCTAAGAAAGTCAGGTGCGGACGTATTGTTGGTTGCAAATAAAACCGAGAGCGAGAAATACTATCAAAAGGTTTATCCTGAACTCTTTTCACTGGGATTTGGAGAACCATTCCCGGTGTCGGCAGAGCAGAGCAAAAATTTAGATGAACTAATAGAAAGTGTAATCAATAGACTCGAAGAAAAAGGTTACGATTTAACATTCGCTGAAAGTAACGAAAACCTGATCAGAGTAACGATAGCTGGGAAACCAAATGCTGGTAAATCATCGCTTTTTAACATGATAATCAATGAGGAAAGAGCTTTAGTTACACCAATAGCTGGCACCACACGAGACACAATAGACGAAATTGTAAGAATAGGGGACAAGAATTACCTATTTGTCGATACAGCGGGTTTGAGGAAAAAAAGCAAGATTGAAGACTTCATAGAAAGAATAAGCACCCTAAGGACAATAGAAGCGATCGAAAAGTCTGATGTCATTGTGCTGGTAATAGATTCAACGCAAGGAATAACAAGACAAGATCAGAGAATAGCAGGCCTTGCTGAGAAGAATGGGAAAGGACTCGTTGTTGTTTTCAACAAGTGGGATCTTGTGAAACACGCGGACAAGCGTATAAAGGATTACATGGACATGTTTAAGGAAAAACTCTACTTTGTTGATTTTGCTCCTGTAATCTTCACCAGTGCTGTTTACAAAGTTGGGTATAGAGAATTGATGAAGGCTATTAATACTGCATACGTTTCGCTCCATAAGAAAGTACCTACAAGTGCTGTTAACGCTGCAATACAAAGAATGATAGCTAAGCCACCTCACGGACTGAAGTTGTATTATGGACTTCAAGTGGATATAAGGCCTCCGACATTCTTGCTCTTTGTAAATAAACTTGAAGTACCAGAAAGTTTCCAAAATGCCATAAGGAAAACGATAAGAGAGCAAGTTGAACCATTTACGGGTGCTCCGATATTCCTAAAGTTCAAAGAAAGAGAGTAACGGTAATGGCTAAGGAGAAAAACAAAGA
>WUQU01000350.1 GCA_009889605.1 Candidatus Bathyarchaeota archaeon
ACTTTGTTTTTCAGTTCTTTCAGTCGGTTTTTTTATTCCTTTATTCCAGATAATCTATTCAGCGTCTTTCTCACTTCACTTATTCCTCAATTCCGAAATTCTTACTTTCATCTTTGACTCTTTAAAGGTAGCTCTTGCTGCAACGATTATTATCGTAGTTTCTTCTCTGATTATCGCGAATACCGTTAGAATAACACCAAACAGCTTTGTTAAATCGTACAGGGAGCTGGCAACTTTTGGATATTCCGTACCCGGTGCTGTTGTGGCTATTGGAATTCTGTACGTGATATTCTCATTAAACGATACTGTGTTCAACGGAAATGCCGGGTTCTTGCTCAGTTCCACCACCGTTATTCTTTTGTTAGCCTATATGATACGGTTTCTTGCGGTGGGATATAACTCGATAGAAGCTGGTTTTCAAAAGATTGGTAAGTCTTTCTTTGAGGCTTCAAGAACGCTTGGGCATGGTGTGACTGCCACGTTTTTCAAAGTCGATTTGCCCATGCTTAAGCCAGCTATCGTAAGTGGTATTCTCCTTGTTATGCTTGAAATATTCAAGGAACTGCCACTAACATTAATCCTTAGACCGTTCAATTTCGACACGCTTGCAACAAAGATCTACCAGTACACTTCCGACGAGATGCTTCCTGAGGCGTCTGTTTTGTCTCTAATACTTGTCCTTATTTGTACGGCTGGGGTTTATTTAGTGACTCATCTGAATACAAAAGAGGTGAAGTGAATGTTCCTCGAAATCAAAGATTTGTATTTTCGGTACAGAAATTCCAAGGATTACGTACTGAAAAACATAAATTTCAATGTAGAAGAAGGAGAAATTGTCTGCATCTTAGGTGAGAGTGGTAGCGGAAAAAGCACCCTTCTTAGACTCATCTCCGGGCTGGAAACACCTCAGCAAGGTATAATTAAGATTGCAGGAAGAACCGTAGTTGATCACAACACTTTCGTTCCGCCTGAGAAAAGGAATATAGGATTTGTTTTTCAGGATTATGTACTTTTCCCACATTTGAATGTA
>WUQU01000351.1 GCA_009889605.1 Candidatus Bathyarchaeota archaeon
AAATGCCTTAGGAGGGCTCTCCCCCTCTCCCTGTCCACAAGGGGAAGACCTTGTATTAGAAATAACTGTTCGTCCTTATCTGGTCTCATATCAAAGACTTTCCTTCTTACCTTGTGGCTGTCGTGAACCTCTTTGTTGAAGAAATCGTGTAAAGAGATAATGCGATATACTGAGTCGCTTTCCGACTTTGAGAAATCAAGATAAATCCCCCTTAACTGCCAACTCATAAGAAAGTTCCTAAGGCTGTCTATATTGAACTTTGTCTTTATATATCCATCGAGAACACAATATCCCGTCCTTGGGTCTGGCTCAACCCTCCCCTCTATGAGAAGAATGGCAATATCATACCTGTCCAAGAGTTTCCCGAGTTGCTCAGGTAATTCACCAGTTGTTATTGATTGTATAAGGTTTGATACGGTTTTCCTCTCTATGCCAACCATAGAATTCATAGCCGTGTAAAAGGCATAATCCCCAGCATCTAAATGGACAATAACAGTGGGGATTTTCTCAGAGAGTTTGCTCGGTATTATACTTCTTTGCTCGTGTATATCAATCAGTATAGCCACTTAACCTCCTTAATCTTAGTTCTTCAACTGCTAATGGATGAGCCTCATTTTTGCTTTCGGGAACATAATAAAACGAGAGGGCAAGATTATAGTCTTTAATCATAAGAAAGCATCTCACAGCCATATGAACATACTTCCCACCCTTTATCCCCCACTTCCTGTTCATCTGGTTGACAAGAAGACTGCTATCAGAATATATCTTTGCTTCTTTGATATTGTTTTCCACAAGATATCTGATAAGATGAAAAAGGGCAAGATACTCAGCCGTATTATTTGAGTTTCTTCTGTCAGGAGGAGAATATCCTGAATATGCGCTTATTATCTGTTTGTCTCTCTTTAAAACATAGGCATAGGACATTACCCCGTAAGGGTTTGGGGCACACTGACCATCTATATATGCTTCTATCATTTGCCTCCTTAGAATAATTCCAGTTCTTTTCTCTTTATTTCAGAAAACTTTATCCAATCAGAATACTTCTTCAACTCGGCTTTTAGAAGTTCAAGTTTTCTCTGGTCAGATTTGAGAAGCGTGCCATCTTTCTTTCTCTTTGCCCCAGTTTCAATCTTCTCTATCTCTCTTTTGAGAAATTCAATTCTGTCTATCATCTATTTGCCATTAAGTCGAGATAAAAGTTATTAATCTTAAATCGCACAAATTCCCCTTCTTTCTCATATCCCCTGTCTTTAAGAACTTGAGCATAGAAACCATCAATCTCTTTTGTTAGCAAGATAACAGTGTCAGGATAATATGGGCTTCTTGGAAAGCCATCTGGGCTGACAGATAACCCGAGAAACTTTCTAACTTCTTTTCTTACTGCGCTATCAAGACCAGATGGCTTTTCAACACCAAGGGTTGTTGTTAAAAGAATATTACAGGGAAGTTTCTGTAGTTCATCAAGAAAGGCGCGAACTTGAAGATGCTTTACTATCTGCCAGAATTGGTCAGGCTGAGGAATTGGAGGTGGAAGTTTTATCCCCTTCTCTGTTTCTATTCTTTGTGCTAATCTTCTCTCAAAATATTCAATCTTGGACATCCCAGAGATATACTGGTATCCAGTATCTTGGGCAAATTCCCAAGTTCTTGAAAGGCTTTCAGCACAAAGCCAATCAAGTCGCCTTGCTTTTGGTTTTATTTCTTCAAAAGCAAGAAGAAATTCGTCTATATCACTAACAAGATAGTAGATGATATCCTTCTCAGGTTTAAGATGCGAGAAATGCTTCTTCCAAATTTTCCTCAATCCATCTTCCGTGTCAATAACATAAGCAAGACTTTCGGGATATACTGTTTTCCAGTAGTCGATTATAGAGAGAAGGGTATGGCTTTTACCAGAGCCAGGATGTCCAATCAGAAGCAAAAATTCCCTTGGTATATAGGCTTCAAACTCTTCTAATGTCATAGGTTTAACCATTTGCCCTCCTTAACAGCTCTTGCAGACATCATAGCATTCACATACCTGCTTCTCACATTCCCATTCCGCAAATCTTGTCTCTATGCTTGGGAGTATCCCCTTATCAAGGGCATCAAGCAATATATCTCTTCTGCTTATAAGCCAAGACCAGTTTTCATCAATCTCTTCTCTTGTGAACTCAAAGTCATAGCAAAGTAGTTGAGGAGATGGATTTTTCCAATCCCCAACAAGATGAAGAACTATAAGCCTTGCTCTACTTGAGCCTATTAGTTTGGCATATCCCTTTAACTGTATCAGCCAGTGCTTCATATCGAGGATATCTTTGTTAGAAGAAATCCTTGTGGTTTTTATCTCAACAGGGATTGTTGTGTCATCAATAAAGCCAATACAATCAAGAGTTCCAGTTATGCCATCAAGTTCGATTTCAATCTCTCTAAGATTTTCCTCAAAGAGATTGTGGTAGAAGAGACCAGTAGCATAGTATAAGACTTGCTCTTCAGTCGGGGGAATATTAAGGATTTTCCTAAAGTATGCCTTTCTCAGGCAGTATATTAAATCCGTGATATGGATACCCTTTCTCTCCTTCTCAACCTTCTGCCTTAGGGAGTTTATAATCCTATCCCTTTCCGTGTTGTTTATTAAAACCTTCATTTGCGGTGAAGAACCCCCTTTTCATCCCTTTCAAGTTTCCCCTCTTTAATCATCCTGTCAAGCCAAGTCCCCCTTACAAGTTCAGTCTGTAGTGCTGTCTCCCCTGCTTCTCTGGCAATTGAATATGCCTCTGGGAGAAAGTCTTTATACATCTTCCCATCGGCAAGAGCGAGAAGCCTCTCTTCTATGCTCTGCTTTGCTTGAGGAGCAGTTGCTACTGTTTCTTTAGCTGTCTCCTTCGGCTTTGAAATAATGGCAACAGGGAGAAGGATTGATGACTCCTTCAAACCCCTCATTTCTGGTGGTTCAAATCTCTTCATCTTCAGTCTTGCGCCGATAAAAACTCGGCAGTCATTTCCCCACTTGTTCCATCCAAGTTTGGCAAGGGCATCGAAAAATCTCCAGCATCTTGACTTCACATTTAATGGAGGTCCCTCTTCAACAACTCTTCCACCAGTTATTACCCTTGCCCTCGGACCAGAACCAATAGTCATCTCGGCAGGAACTCCAAAAACGAAGGATTTTCTCGAGCCCATAGAGTAGAAGCCTATCTGGTCATTCACACCTTCAGGGGAGAGGACTTTATATTTTACTACAAGTTGCGGAACCTCTATCCCGATTTCCTCACCAGTCTCGGGGTCAAGAGGTCTTGAGATTGTGAATATGCAGTCAACAATCTCCCCTTCAAACTCGTCCAACAGTTCAAATTCTACTCCTTTTGTTGGGTCCATATCCCACGGCATATTTATACCTCCTTTCTCTTATAGTTTTCAGTTGGAAATGGAACAACATATATATAGGGGGGTACGGGGGGAAGTTGTTCCAATTGGAACTCAAAACAAATAGGATTTCCATTTGAATTTAAATTTGACATAATCCAAATTTGTTCCAAATGGAACTCCGCCCAAATAGGATTTCCAACTTTATGTTAAACAGTCTTTCCAGAATTTTTCTGAAATTATGTTTTATCGGTTCAACCAAGATGAGTTTCAAAAGTTCCTGCCTGCATATTCTGGAACTAAGA
>WUQU01000352.1 GCA_009889605.1 Candidatus Bathyarchaeota archaeon
CGGTCGATAAGTGCAGCTATCGCCTGTCTGAATTCTTTCACGTTCATTGGGAATTTCCTCATGTTGAATGCGAGGTATCTGAAGCCAAGTTGTGGGTTGGAGACAACCTTTATGTCTTTCTGCCCTTTGAGTTGTTCCGCTTCTCCTGCTGTCAATCCAACCGGGTTGAAAATGTAGTCGATGTCACCTGCGATAAGCGCCTGGATTGCAACTTGTTTGTTACCGTAGATCTTGTAGACGATCGTATCAACAAATGGACCGTTTACAACTTCAAGTGCGACATCTCCAGCTGGTTTCGGGTTGTCTGTTGACCATTTGAAACCTGTCTTTGGATTGACTATAGAGAATCCTCCGTTTTTGTAGTATATGTTCTTTTCTCCCTAGCTCCAATATTTATCGTTTGCAATTTGTTTTACAACTTGTACAAATGCGCCTTTTTCAACTTTTCCAAGGTTCAGAGCTGTTATACCTGGGTCGATAACTTCTTGCGAAAGCAGCCACCGAACTGGATCTTTTTGTTTCTTTGCCTTGTCAACAATTGGCTTCCAGTAGTTGCTGCATACAATAGCTGTCATGAGCGTGTCATAGTAGATTGTCATTGTCTTCTTTTCTTTGAAGTAGAACTTGACTGTCCATTGGTCTATTTTTTCTACTTTTTCTGGCTCATACGCTCCGCCCCAGTTTCCACCAGGAATTTCCATTTCTTTAACTGTCGAGTATGTGAAAACAACATCATCTGCTGTAAACGGAGCACCGTTCGACCAGCGCATGTCTTTTCTCAGCTTCACCGTAACTGTGTACATATTTCCTTCTTTAACGATTTTTGGAATTTCAGCGGCCGCGGATGGAATGAGTTGACCTTCTTTGTTCATGCCAAGCAGTGAAGGATATTTCCAAAGTTGGACCGCAAAGTTCCAAGAGGAAGAACCTGAACCGAGCAAGTTCCAGATGTTGGTGGTTGTTAGGTCAGCAAATATACCGTAGTTGATCTGAACTGCAAATAGCGAAAGTGCTGCCAATACAAAAAGTGCTACAAGAACCTTCTTCACAGCTAACCCCTCCTTTTAAATGGTGTGGAAACGGTGTAGCCCCCCAATTTTACAAAGCCGTATCTTTTTTGGTACA
>WUQU01000353.1 GCA_009889605.1 Candidatus Bathyarchaeota archaeon
CTTACTTTGTAACAATAGTTCATATATTATTATATCGAACCTTCTAAAAATTCCAAGTCTTCTTTATGTTCAGTTCTCTATCAACTAACACAAGCCTTGCCGGATATCCTTCTGCGATTCTTCCACCTTTCAAGTTTAAGTCTATGCACGTGTTGTATGAGCTTACCTTTGCAAGCTCTGTCAGGGAACATTTGGTAAATTTTGCGAAGTTCTTGAGTGCCTGAGAAAATCTCAAGGTGCTACCTGCAAGTGTGCCATCCATTAGTCTTGCAATTCCATCTTTTACTTCAACAGGCAAATCACCAAGGACATATTTTCCATCTTTCAATCCTGCAGCTGAGATGCTGTCTGTTACAAGCATTATCTTGTCAGCGCGTTTTATTTTGTAAACTAATGCAACAAAGTCTGGCGATGAATGTATCCCGTCTGCTATTATTTCAAGCGTGAAGTCAAAGTATAGACCTGCACCGGTAACACCCGGCTCCCTGTGGTGTAGTGGACTCAACGCGTTCGGAAAGTGTGTTATTCTCTTGAAACCTTTTAGAAAAGCCTCCTTTGCTTGGCTGAACGTTGCGTTTGTGTGACCTATGGAGATCCTTATTCCCCTATCTTCGCAACTTCTTGCGAACGATTCGAATGTATCGTATTCTGGGGCGACGGTTATCATACTGATTTTAGATAAGTCGATGTATTTTTCGAGTTCTGTGATGTCATGTGGTGGCTTTCTGATATAGATTTGGTTGTGAGCTCCTTTCTTGTCTGGTGATATGAAA
>WUQU01000354.1 GCA_009889605.1 Candidatus Bathyarchaeota archaeon
CAGCTACATTCTCCAATGCTTTATTAAAAGATGCGGGCGAAATCGGACATTCATCGATATCTACAACCTTGTTGCTGTTTCTCATTTTAAGCCCAAGTTCAACCTTTCCTGCATAGTAGAATGCAAACTCCATCTTGTTTCTGTATCCGAATTCAAGGTCACTGCCGATAGCACTTTTTACTTCAACTTCAATCTTTCCAATTCTTCTCAGTTGGTCTTTCACTATCTGCGACTTCAACTCGAGCTGTTTTTCATATACTACGTCCATCATGTGACAACCGCCACATGTACCAAAATACTTGCATTTTGCAGGTCTTCTAATCGGTGATCTTTCAAGAATATTCTCAGCTCTTCCAAACGCCACATCACTCTTTTCTTGCATTATTTCAACTTCTACGAGGTCCCCAGGATACACGCCTTCGACAAGAACGAGCTTACCTCCCGGCAATTTACCAAGTCCGTAGCCACCGTACGCATATCGTTCTATATATACCGTTTGTAAATTCTCTCTGCTTGTCTCCATAGCACTCTCCTCCCTGTGCTCTTTCCAAATTTCGGCACAATTTTACCATAACATGTCACTTCGTGTCGAATTTCTGGATAATGCCAAAATAAATCGCCGCAAGAAGTGTTACAGGAACGACTAAGCTTAAGGAGAGTACTATGTTATTTCCAAAAATGGAATTATACCCAGTCGCTATAAAATCACCTATAGACCACGCAAATCCCATTGCAACAGATGAAGCAAGGGCTTTCCTATTAGGTAGTATTTTTTGAGCCTGAACAACGTTCGCAGACATAAGAAGAAATCCGCAGAAATCAAAGAGGACAAAAGAAGCAAAAATAGAAGGTAAATTTTTTGATGACAATAGCAAGAAGATAGACAAACCCATGCCAATGAAGGCAACAAGGTCTTGTTTTTTCGCACCTATTCTCTCCATCAATATAACACCAATGTAGTTAGCAACAACACCAGCAATCATTCCAGAAGTTATAAGTGCACCTGAGACTGTCAAATCATATCCTCGAACGTTCGTAACAAAAAGAGGGGTGTATGCA
>WUQU01000355.1 GCA_009889605.1 Candidatus Bathyarchaeota archaeon
ATTCATAATAGATGGATTTACGTTAGACAAGTTAAATATTGTATCCAAAGAAAAGAACCGAATGACTCCAGGTGGTAAGGGAGTGAATGTTTCTGTTGTCTTGTCCCACTACAGCATACCATCGATTGTCACTGGTTTCATAGGAGGTTATGTGGGACAGATTCTACTTTCCGAATTGCGAAAGTACGGTTCGTTAATATCTACAAGTTTTGTTAGAATTTCCGATGAGACGCGTGAAAATATCGCTATTGCAGATACACTTTCGCATACGCTCACGGAGATTAATTCAGAAGGTCCTACCGTTAACGAATTGGATTTAAATAACTTTTTGAAAAGGTATGAAGTCCTTGTTCAAAAAGTAAGAGCAGTTGTAATTTCTGGAAGTGTACCGAAAGGAGTACCACTTTCATTTTATGGTGAACTGACAAAAATAGCAAAGAAGTATAGAAAAGTCGTATTTTGGGAAGCGCGAGATGAGATAATAACTGAGTCGATAAAAGTAGCATTTCCTGATGTGTTGAAATACGACATGAGAAGGAGCGAAAAGATCTTAGGACGTATATTGAACACGGAGCAAGAGTACATACAGGCAGCCAAAGATTTCGTTAAACAAGGGGCGAGATTGGTTATTCTATCTTACAAGACAGTATACGACTTTGTAGCTACAGAAGATGGTGTCTGGAAATTTTCTCCGAAGGTTGAAATTGATCACTCTTATCTTTTGGGTAGCGGAGATAACTTTGTAGCTGGTATGATCTTTGCTAATTCGAAAGGGATGTGTTGCTTAGATATGGCGAGATACGGCTATGCTGCCGCAGTAGCTAAAACGTCTTATATTGGAAAAGAACCACCTTCACTTTCACTGATTGAGGAGTACCTTGGTAAAATCTCTACCGAGAGGGTGGAATAGATGGAAAGCTTAAAAGTCAAAGACTTCATGACACACGATATTACCTTTGTTTTTGAAAATGACACAGTTGAAGTTGTAATAGACATATTGAACAAAACTGGATTGCCAGGGATAAGCGTGGTTGATAACGAATTGAGAGTAATAGGTTTTGTTGGGGAAGACGACATCATCAGGGCGTGTTTGCCAAGTTATTTCAATCTATTGCAAACAGCTGCGTTTTTGCCGGACACCAATCTTTTCATTCGAAGGCTGAAAGAAATAGCCCGCGAACCTATTGGAAAATTTGCAACAAAGCCAGCACAGACTGTCAAACCAAGCGACACCCTTCTGTATGTTGCTGACTTGATAATGAGGAAAGGGTACAAGATAATACCTGTTGTTGACGATAATAACGTGTTGCTGGGCTTTGTCACAAGAATATCAGTTCTTGAAAGTGCAGTACACAAGGAAGCGGTGGTGAATAACGGCAGATGAATCGTATAGATAAAGCACTCAGAATTTCCGTTATAACTCAA
>WUQU01000356.1 GCA_009889605.1 Candidatus Bathyarchaeota archaeon
AACAGCGAAATAACAGAGATATCAGAGCTTAAAAAGATAAAGGCGTTAACAAAAACCGAAATAAAAGAGCTTGAAAGCAATATCCAACACGAATTATGCGAAACACAAGCAAAGTATAAGGCAGTATGTGCGGAATGTGGTTCAGAATGCGAAATCTCCTTTAAACCACGTCATGGCCGATCCGTTTACTGTAGTAGCTGCTGGGAACAACAGAAATCCCCGATACAGAGGCTAACTTAAGGCTGCGTGAACTTTTGGGTAAAAGAAAAATTATCAGCGAAGACGAGCTCAGCAACAAGTTCTGCCAAAAGGCAGCGACGTGTTGGGAACCGCTGAAAAAATGCTTGGCTTCGATAGGATTTTAGTTAAATGTCAAGATGGCTGCATCCAAAACTGCAGGATCCGCGGGAAACTGAAGAGACGAACATGGATAAGGCAGGGAGACATGGTTCTGGTCTCTCCATGGGATTTCCAGTCTCAAATACGTGGTGACATCATTTGGCGCTACAAAAAGAACCAAATTCAAATATCGAAAGACAAAGGCTTCTTAACTGAATGAAATAGGCTCATCACCCTTTAACGGCTCCCTAAAGGAGGCAATAAAAGTTTATGGTATTATTTCGCAGCCGTTGTATTTCATGAACTCGAAGTCTTCCCTCTTTATTTTTCCATCTTTTATATACTCCATTATTCTAGGTGTTTCCTCTGTTATGGCTTTTGTCATGTTTTCCACTGTTTGGCACACTAGGCTATAGGCTTCGGTTTTCCAGCGTCTTGTTATGTTTGCGTATAGGCATCTTCCTCCGCATAAGCCAAAAATTCTGCAGCTTGTGCATGGTTCGCCCACCGTTATTTTTGCGAGTTTCAGGGGGTTCGTGTTGCTTATATGGCCTAAATAATAGTCGCGCATTCCCCACATGCTTGGGCATGGGATTATATGACCGTCTGTCTGTACTGCGTAGTTTATCCATCCTGCCCCGCAACGTAACGGGCTTCTTTCCTCGCCAAGGAGAAGCGACTGGGCTACGCCTAGAAACGGGTATAAACGTAGAACAACGCCTTTTTCCTGCATGATGTCCACCCAGAACTTCGCGAGTTTGCGGATTCCAAGGTTATAGTTTTCCATGCTCCATTCTTTGAAATTTCGCCGTTGGAAGTCGTTGCTCCAGAAACCGGCGTTTAGCTGCCAATGAACAGAAGTGAAGGGAAACTCGCTGTTGTTCAGCAGCCATAAAACCTGCTTGTAAATGTCTGTTTTTTCCATAACCGTCATTCTTGCAATTATTTCGCCTTTAAACCCATTACGCTTTATCTGCTTTAAATTGTCGACGACTTTACGGTAAACACCTTTCCCTCTGTAATAGTCTGTGAGGGCTTCATCGCCGTCTAAGGAAACAAGAATAGCGCTTAAACGGTTAACGTAGGCGGGCTCCAAACGGTCCAGAAACACGCCGTTAGTCTGAACAATGAAATGCTTCGCCTTCACAACGTCCATTATACGCTTAATCTCTTCAACGCACAGCAGAGGCTCACCACCATAAAAAATCAAAACACACTCCGGATCACGCCTGCAAAAACTGTTCAACACTTCAATATCATAGCTTATCCTTTTAGGTAAAACATAATCTACATTAAAATCGCCAAAAGCGTCAGCCATGTCTTCTAAGGCTTCGCCAAAACAGTAACGGCACTCCAAATTACACTCGGTAGTTAAGAACACGTGAAAGAACATGCCCTCACCATCCGCTCTTCAAAGCAATTTAGTCTTTGCTAAGTAAACTTTTCCCTAACTTTCTTAGCCTTCTCAATATAACCTTTAAGCTCCCGCTCTTTCATCGCTTTTTCAGGCAAAGTCTCAGGAGCATACATCAGAAGAATAACCGCCAAGAAAAGGAAGAAACTCGCAAAAGAAAAAGTCGCCGTAGGAGAAATGACGCTAACATAAGGTTCAACCACCACGGACACAAAATTCGAAAGAAGACAAGGAAGGCCGCCTAGAGCGTAATATTTCTCTCTCACATAACCCTCTCCAAGATCACCCCAAATAACGGTAAGCAAAACAGAGAAAAAAAGAGCCCCCATGTTATGCCATCAAGAACCATGAACAGATATAAAGCACTTTGTGAACCAGTAAAAACGCTCATAAACGCGTATGTAACCCCAAGC
>WUQU01000357.1 GCA_009889605.1 Candidatus Bathyarchaeota archaeon
AAGTGTTAGAAACCAGCCCTGTAATTCGAGAGAATTTACGAGGTGCAGGACAGCAAGCAGAGCAAACCCGTAGAAAAAGCCCATTGACGCATTTGTTATCAGTTCCCCGAACCACACGTTCATGACATTGCTGTCTTTTTTAATTCCCCACAGTGCAGCAGCAGCAGGTGCAAATAAGAAAAATACGCCGAGTATTATTCGACGTACAAGGAATATCATGTTGAGTTTAAAATACAGGTAGCCATACATAGCTTTTACCACAGCTGTAAGTAATGCATCAGGGGTTTTTATCTGACTTACCAGTGTATCCATATCTGAATTTGCAAAGTTACTGTCACCAAGATAAACGTATTCAGCCTGCACGTATCTGAAAAGCCACAATGTCAGGGTATCGAAAAACTTCATAAGATACACAAACAGTTGCGGGAAAATAGCAATGAGGATGATAACCTGAAACCATGTATATACTTCTTCCATTACATCCACACGTTTTCTTACGCTGTAGCCTGAAGCAATTAGTTTTACAGCAGATTTTCCGATCATGACCACGATGAATGCTACTGCGACGAGTGTTACCAGCCAGTAGAAACTGAGCATGAATTTGAACTGATTGGCTGTGAATGCAGAATCATTGAACAGTAGCTGGTCAATTGGTTTAAATCCTACCAGTTTACCGACATACTGAAATGCACTGTATATCCATTCAGCTATACCTGCAAAGAGTCTTTTATACCATTTATCCTCGTATGTTCCTTCGAGCTCAGTTTTGTTTGGGGTAGAAGGTGGTGTATTTGTTTTAGGCAGTTCAAATGCTCTGTAAAACTTTTCTTCCAGTCCGATGACTATGCCGATGACGGATGATAGGACTGCGAGTATTATTGAGCCGATGATGACGTATTTGAGCCATTCATAGGTTTGTGCGGTTTCTTCGGAATTTTTCGAAATAGCGATTCGCAGACCGATAACCAGCACAGTGATGATTGCAAAGCCTATGCCGACAATCATAAAGATATTTGCGATTTCCGATGTAATTCCCTGTCCGATTTTTTCTGGAGATGGTAGGGTTGGTTCCTGGGGCAGACCACCTGACTCATCAGTACCGGCATAAGCAAATACGTACATAAACAAAAAAGC
>WUQU01000358.1 GCA_009889605.1 Candidatus Bathyarchaeota archaeon
CCATCCAGTGGCCACAGCCCCCTCCTCGGCTCACTCCCAAGGCTTTGTAGCATCTCTATCACCCTGTCAATCTCTTTTAGCTGCCTCTTCCTCATATTTTGATTCGCAACCGCTTTTTTTACATACTCTTTTAACTCCTCTAATTCGCTTACGCTAAGCTTATTTAAAAGTGACTTGTAATTCTGCGGTATTCTCTCTTTTAGCCCAAGCCCTCTTCGGGCTATAACATACGAGCTTGCCTCGTCCTTGCTTATCATATGCTGCGGTGCATATTTTAACATCCCTATCACTGAAGTGTATGCAGGGTCTACTTCTGTAACCTCTACCCCCTCACGCTTTGCCAAAAGCTTTACCTTCTCCAAAAGCGCTCTGCTCCCAAAACTGTGCCTTATCCGCCTCGATCTTCGCCCCGAAAAATCTCCTTGCCTGCCCCTGTCCTTTATGTCCAATTTCTCAATTACTATGGCTTTGTCCTTCTCTTTTGCCATCTGGACTATCCTGTGAGCATACTGCCACCTGTAGTACTCCTTCTTGCTTGTACTGCCGCTTTCAAGTTCTGGCATTGGTATCTTGCCATAGCTCAAAAGTTGACCGCTCCTGTCTACCTCCGCCCATGCTACATGCTGTGGATATGCATTAATGTCTATCCCTATGACTCCATTTTCCTTCGTTACAACAGCCTCTGGAAATTCTTCCTCAATCGTAAAGTAGGCATATACCTTGCCGCTTTTGAGCTTTAGCTCAACCGAATAAGCTTCTCCACTTGTACTGATTGCCTCAAGTAATCCCTGTCGGCTCTTGCCACGCTTCCAGCCCGCTCGTACCCTCGCATATGCATACTTTCTCTCTCCTGTGTTGATCCTAAGTGTTACGCCATTTTCATCTATCTCTATCCTCGTGTTGAGGTTCCCTTTCTTGCTCCTGCCACCTCTTGAGTAAAGATTGCCTTTCCTTCTTTCTTGCCATTCTTTTTGCAACTTCTTATACGCTTTTCCGTTTATGTGCCGTCTCTTGATCTTTTCAAACAACTCCCTGCCGCCAAATATGACCTTGCAGGGATTTTCGCCTCTCTCTTCACAAGACTGAAATGTGCTCTTTGCCTTCATTATCGCATCATCTACATACCTCGAGTTCAAATTAAAAACCCCTTGAAGTTCCCTTTTGAGTTCGTTTCTGCTTTTGCCTTCCAAAAGCCTGTTGTATGCAAATCTCATGCATGACGACCATCTTCTCATCAAATCCACTACTGCCTGCTCATCTTCCTTACTCAGAAAAGTAAGTTTAGCCTGGATTGTTATCATACTTCTTACCACCTCTTTGCCCGTAAATCCTTGCCACAAATGATGTAACTATCGCTATTAAGTCTTCTGCTAACTCTTTTTTTACATCTTCTTCATCTTCTTTTCCATTTAAAACTATAAGCTCTACACCAAAACTTTCCATGAAAAATTTTAAATATTCAAAACCAAACCTTGCCAGCCTATCAGGATATTCTATCACAACTTTTTCAACTTCTCCTCTTTTTATCTTGTTCAGAAGCTTCAATAAGCCCCTTCTGTTTTCATTTACCCCACTTGCTATCTCGGATATGACTTCGTACTACCAACCTTGCAAACTGGCATATTCTCCTAGCCTTCTAATCTGGTTTTTAAGGTACTCTTCCTGCTTCTTTGTAGATACTCTAACATATAAAATTACTTTCGGTTTTGTCTTTTCTTCTATCATGCCTAGTAACTTTTCTATATCTTCTTTTTTGTATCTTCTTCTCCCTTTTGGTGTCCTGATTGGTGATATTAGCCCTTCCTTTTCCCAGTTTATCAACGTACTTCTGCTGATGTTGTATGTTTCTTTAACTTTTTGTATATTCAACAACATCAATAATCAACCAATTCAAATTATACTATTTTATGTTATTTTCAACTGTTGTTACCTCCTTTTGATTAAAACCACTACACCAGATTCGGAAAACCAAGCTGTCTTAGTGCTTCGTACAGAACAATTGCTACTGAGTTTGAAAGATTCAGTGACCTTACATCACTTATCATGGGTATTCTATAAGTTCTGTGAATATTCTGTTCAATCAACCACTGGGGAAGACCAGCTGTCTCTTTTCCGAACATAAGGTAACAGTTGTCTTCATACGGTGCTTGTGTGTAGGGTTGTTTCCCTTTGGTTGAAAAGTAGAAAATGTTTGCCCCCCTGTTTTTTTCAAAAAAATCATTCAAATCACTATATATCTTCACATCCAGATAGTGCCAGTAGTCAAGCCCTGCTCTTTTCAAGTATTTATCCTCCAGGGAAAAACCCAATGGTTCTATCAGGTGGAGTTTACTTCCTGTACATGCACATGTTCTTGCAATATTGCCTGTATTGTACGGTATCTCAGGTTCAAAAAG
>WUQU01000359.1 GCA_009889605.1 Candidatus Bathyarchaeota archaeon
CACGGTTTTCGAATATTTCGAGGAGCAGTTGCGTCGTATTGAAGATGTTTCGCTCAATGAATGGGGTTAGTTTTAAAACGTCCTTTGCTTTTAGGGCTAAAGACTCCAGTTTCATGGCGGGTTCCCCCTCATACGTTCGCGTGTGGCATATGCCTAAAACAGCGGCAACCGCGTCTAAAACTCTGCCGCAGCTTGTTGTTTTTACAATTTTTTGGCTCCTGTTTAGCTGTTGGAGAACAAGTTGAACCTCTTTTTCGCCGTGGGGGAAATATTCGCTTTTTTGCATCAGCCAGTCTTCCACATTCAATTTTTTATTGAGTATTCCAGCCGCCATTCTCAGTGGATAACGTGTTGCCAAGTCTCCGCCAACTAGGGGCTGTTCTTCAAGATGGGCAACTCGTTTAAATTCCATTGAACCTCTAGAACCGAGGATTATTTCTCCGCCCCAAGCTTCGCCGTCTATGCCATACCCGTAACCGTCGCAGCATACGCCTACTATTTCGCTTACGTTATGCTCAGCCATGAGGGCGGCAACGTGAGCGTAATGGTGCTGTACTTGTATTAGGTGCCAACCGTTTATTTCAGCTAGTTCTTTTGCAAGCTTTGTTGTTGTGAATTTTGGGTGTAAATCGCATGCAATGGCCTCAATTTTGCTGTTTGTTAAGTGGATTAGGTGTTTGGCTGCGTTTTCAAGGAAACTTCGGGTTTCAATGTTTTCCACATCGCCTATGTGTTGGGATAGGAAAGCTTTGTCGTTAAGCAAAATGCATGCAGTGTTGTTTAGTTCTCCGCCTAAGGCTAAAACACACTTTTCAGCCTTTTCACGCAACATTATTGGTGCTGGAGCATAACCCCTTGAACGTCTTATAAAAACTTGTTTTTCGCCGTGCAAGCGTATAACGGAGTCGTCGCATCTTTGGGCGATTCGCCGATTATGGAAAAGGAAATAGTCAGCAACGTCGCCCAGCGTTTTCAAGGCTTCCTCGTTGTCTTTAACTATGGGCTGGTTCGGCGGATTAGCGCTTGTCATTACAAAGGCTGGTTCGTCTACGCGGTCGAAAAGCAGGTAGTGCAAGCCAGTGTAGGGGAGCATAACGCCTACATTGTGCAATCCGGGAGCCACAAGTTCTGAAAGATAGTATTCGTGGCTTTTCTGAAGCAGCACTATGGGACGCGCAGGAGAAGTTAAAAGCTCAGTTTCTCTTGGGGTTATCTCTGCGAAGGAGTTAATTGCCTCTAAACTTCGCGCCATAATGGCGAAGGGCTTCTGTCGCCTATGCTTAGCCTTCCTAAGCCTCGCTAAAGGGGTGTCCTTTGTTGTCGCGGCTGCAACATGAAAACCGCCATAACCCTTGATGGCGACAATAAAGCCTTCAGCTAGAAGCCTACCAGCCTCCCTTATGGGGTCTTCCTGCGGGATTAACTCGCCTTTCCGAGTTGTTAAATATGCTTTTGGGCCGCATGGTGGACAAGCCACGGTTTGGGCGTGAAAACGCCTGTTCAAGGGATCTGTATACTCTTTTTGGCAGAAGCTACACATGGGAAAATCGCGCATGGTAGTGTTTTCACGGTCGTAGGGGAGCCTATCAATAATTGTGTAACGGGGGCCACAGTCTGTGCACGTGATAAAGAAGTAGTTGTATCGCGGATTTTCCCTGTCACGGAGCTCTTTTAGGCATTCGCTACATATAGCTATGTCTGGAGGAATAACAGAACCAGAAAACGCCTTTTCCTCGGAGCTTTCATGAATTTTAAAATCAACATATTGGTTTTCTCCTTTAAGCTCGGTTGTAATTACTTCATGGATTTGCGCTAGAGGCGGCTTCTTCGCGGTTAAATCTTTCAAAAAATTGTTTATGGCTTCTGCTCCGCCCTCCAAAAGTATTTCTACGCCTGCATCCCCCATGTTTCTAACGTAACCTTTTAAGCCGTTTTTAACAGCGATTCGGTAGATAAATGGGCGAAACCCTACGCCTTGAATAATGCCTGTAACTCTAACTTTTAACCGCAAGCATACCCTCTCTTTAATTTTGGTGACCAAACAGCAAGAGTTTAAAGTTCACTTTTCAGATTCTTTCCAAAGGTAATTAAAGTAATCCTTAGCCAGCCCAGCCAATCCAGGATGGTCGGACCATATGGCGGTGATTTCGCCTCGTTCATCGCTGAATAATAGCAGTACTTCGCTGCTGTCGGATATGGCTCCGCCGCCAAACATCTTGTCCCGGCATCTCACTTCGCCTATTTTTGAAAGCGCCTTATACACGTTTTCACCAAGCCCTTTTGGCAGCATAAAGTGAACTTGTACTTCGCCTAGGATAAAAGAGGAAAGCAGCGGATAAAAGTCCGTCAAAAAATCCTCTTGAACGAATGGTAAAGCTATCAGCAGTTCATGTTTACACTTTTTAGTCATCTCTTTGAACTTTGAGAGTATGTTTAATGGCCCCCTCAAAATCCAAATATCATATTTCTCTCTTGTTTTAAGCTTCTCATAAAGGGGAATAAGCTCGTCCATAAGTGTTTTTTCGGCGTGCAGCCACTCGCTTTCAAAAAAGTTTTTCGCCGTTTTTATGGCGGTTTCAGGCGATTTTGGAAAGTATCTGCTAGGCCTTTTCCTTGTAACCTCTATCCATCCCTTGTTTTCTAGACTGTTAAGGGTTTGGTAAACCTTCGAGTAGGGTATTTGCGCTCCATAGCTTATCTGCTTAGCTGAGAGCGCGCCCTTTTCCACCAGAAGCAGGTAAGCGTTTGCCTCATATTCTGTTAAACCAACCTTTCTAAGAAGGGTTTTAACTTTTGCACTAATAGGAAACAGTAACCCTTTCCACCCTATTAAAGTTATGGAAATTTTAATATAGTTTCACGTTCACACCAAAATAGCATCCAAATTCATGCTTTCGCTTAGGCGATATCAATGTCGGAACCAAAGGAAGAGGTAAAGTTTGAAACTTATTCAACAAGCCTATGCCCAGAATGCCTCAGAAAAATTCCCATGAGAATTTACGAGGAAAAAGGCGTAATCTACCTTGAAAAAACATGCCCAGAACATGGAAAGTTCGAGGATGTTTACTGGGGAGACGCTGAACTCTTCAAATGGTTCTACAGCGACTGGTACAACGCCAAATACGTGGGCAATGGCGTAGAAAACCCACATACAAAAACAGTTAAAGGATGCCCTTTCGACTGCGGATTGTGCACTCAGCACAAGTCCCACACCATTTTAGGCATAATAGACGTCACAAACAGATGCAACCTCGCTTGTCCAGTCTGTTTCGCCCACGCCGGAGTGGCAAACTACGTTTACGAACCCACATACGAGCAGATCGTGGAAATGATTAAACTTCTTAGAAACAATAAGCCGTGGGCTTGCAATGCGCTTCAGTTCAGCGGTGGAGAACCCACCATAAGAAACGACTTGCCAGCCCTTGTTGCGGAGGCGAAAAAGGCAGGCATAACACATTTGGAAGTTAACACTAATGGTTTGCGCCTCGCCGAAGACTTGGACTATTTCAAACGTTTACTGGATGCAGGGTTAAGTACGCTTTACCTTCAATTTGACGGTTTAAGAGAAGAAATCTACAGAAAAACTAGGGCTAGGGCAGACCTTTTCCCCATAAAACAGAAGGTTGTGGAGAACGCTAGAAAACTAGGCTTGGACTCCATAGTTTTGGTGGTCACCCTAGCCAGAGGCGTAAACGACAAGGACCTTGGAGACATAATCCGCTACGCTGTGGAAAACCATGACGTGGTAAGATGCATCAACATTCAACCAATTTCCATGGCTGGAAGAGCCCGAAAAGAGGAAATGCGGAAAATGCGCATAACAGTGCCAGACACCATTAAACTGATCGAAGAACAAACCAATGGAAACATCACAAGAAAGGACTGGAGACCTGTCGACTGGCCAGTGCCCATCTCTAAAGGCATGGAAATCTTAAAGAATAGGCCTTACCCAGAGTTTACAATGCATCCCATGTGCGGAGCCGCAACTTTTATCGTAATAGAAAAGGACGGTTCATACAAACCCATAACCCAGTATGTAGATGTTGACAGATTCGCAGAAATCTTCTGGGACATTTACTATTCTGGAGTGAAGGGCAAGAGAACCATGGCTAAAGTGAAAATGCTTGAATTTCTGCCCATGGTTAAGTCGCCTTTCGTCAGAGAACTGCTCAAAGACGTCATAACCAAAGGAAGCTACGAAGCCCTAGGAAGGCTTATGCGCAGAGTAGTAATGATTGGAATAATGCACTTCATGGATGTATGGAACTTCGACTTAGACCGAGCCCAAAGATGCGTCATACATTATGCAACTCCAGACGGCAAACTGAGGTCTTTCTGCACCTACAACAGCATCCACAGAAGCAGTGTTGAAAAACAGTTCGCCATACCAGTCAAAGAATGGACTGAAAAAGTTGGCAAAAAATAAACGAACCAGTCTAAACATGCAAAACGAAAGAACCTTTTCCTCTTAATTTTTGCATCTAATTTCACATACTTATTGTGAATTCGTTAAAGATAAAACATTCCAAAGCTATTTTCTCTAAGCGAGGAAACATCTTGTCAAAGAAAGCGAAACAGAAATTGACGAACAAGGCTTTATAAGTCTTGACGCCAGTTGCCCACACTATTTTGGATATCTGGGACACCGGGCAAAAAGTGAGGCAATCCCAGAAGAGTGTCTAGCATGCGGAAAAGCCGTAGAATGCATGCTTTCTAAACCTGAAGACACCCAGTCTAAAGTTAAAGCGGAAAGGATGCAACCGCAAAAAAGGGAAACCTTTGAAGAAAGTTTGAAACAAACCTTTGAGGAGCCCGTGCAAGAGGAAGAGGAAACCGATAAAGTAGTGGAGGATAAACCAGAACGCAAAGCCGAAATTCAGCCAGTTATGGAAACAAGGCTTTCTGAAAACCAGTTCATAGTGGAAAACCTTGGCATGTTATATGCAACATGGACGGGCACGGTGCGCATACCAAAAGAAGCCCTTTCCCAGTGGGGGAAGAAAGTGAAGGAAGTTGAAATAGAGGCAGCCGACGGCAAGAAAGCACGCTGTAAAGTTGTGTTCATGGAAAGTTCAGAAAGAAACTTAATTGAAGTTCCAGACAAGGTGCAGCAAACCCTTGGAGTTAAGAAGGGAGAACTGGTAAAAGTTAAACCATGCAAATAGAAAAATGCCAAAAGATGGAAAAAGTGTTTTGGCTCAGCAGCCTAACTGTCTTTTCAAGATTTCTTCAGCTTTTTTGATGGCTTCTTGTAATTTTTCTATCTGAGTTCCGCCGCCTTGAGCGAAGTTTGGTCTTCCTCCGCCTCCGCCGCCTATAATTGCTGAAGCTTCCTTTACTATTTCAGCCGCGTTTACCCCTTTTTCAACAGCCTTCTTTCCAGCCATAACCATTATCCGCGCGTTTCTTTCATCAGCACCATAGAATATGGCAATTACAGCATCATCCTTCCTTAGGATTTCGTTTGCAGTGTGAACCATGCGGTCTACATCAATGTTCTCTTTGAAATCGCGGAAAACAAGTTTTAACCCACCCGCTTCTTTTACTTCCTCAGCCGTTTTAGCTGTTAAACCAGCGCTTTCTCGCTCCGCCAATTCTCTTATGAGTTTACGCCTTTCCACGTTTGCCTCTTTCAATTCTCTTACAAGCTTTTCAGCTGTTTTATCCAGTTTTTCCAGCGGGGCGTTCAAAATTTCTGAAACTCGCCACAGCAGCTCTTCATTTCTTTGCACAGCTTTTAACGCGTGTATGCCTATCGCGTATACAAGCCTTTCCACGCCATCTTGGATTCGTTCTGAATGGATTATTTTTATGAAGCCTATTTCGCCTGTGTTCCGCAGATGGGTTCCAGCGCAGGCTTCAACTTCCCAGTCGCCAATTTTTACAACGCGAATTTCTTTTCCCGGGACTGCTCCGCCTTGGTAAAGTCTGAAACCGTAGCGGTTTTCCGCTTCAGTTCTAGGCATCCAAGAGATTTCCACGGGAATATTTCTTAAAACTGCTTCGTTGACCAAAATTTCAATTTTCCGCAGTTCTTCACGGGTAAGCCTACGGTAGTGGGAAATGTCCAGCCTAGAGGTTTCAACGCCTTTTTGGGTGCCAAACTGCCAAACATGCTGCCCTAAAACACGTCGAGCAGCACTGTTGATTATGTGGGTTGCTGTATGGCTTTTCATTAGGCTGTAACGCCGGTCCCAGTCTATAACACCCTTAACAGCGGCGCCTTCTTTTGGAACGGTTTCACCCTTAATTTTGTGAACTATTACTTTGCCAACTTTTTGGACATCCACAACGTCGGCCTTCTCTCCATCAAACATGAAATAGCCGTTGTCTGCGGGTTGGCCCCCGCCTTCTGGATAGAAGCATGTCTTGTCAAGAACAACGTACTCGTTTCCAATGACTTTAAGAATTTTCGCATCAAACTCTTTCATGTACTGGTCGCGGTAGTATAGTGGCTCGGTTTCTGGCAGGTTTGCCACTTCGGTTTCAAGGCTTTCTTCAGCCTTAACCTCTTCAGTTGGCTTTGACAAACGCATGTGTTTTTCAGCGATTAAAGCGTAAAAGTTTTCAGGCACATCTGCTGTCAAACTTTCTTTTTCAGCTATTTCTTTGACGATTTCCGGTGGGACACCGTGGGAATCATAAAGTTCAATAAAAGTTTCTATGGGAACTTTTTTAACGCCTCTGGTTTTTAGTTCGCTGGCTATCCGCCTGACTAGGCTTTCGCCCTTTGTTATGGTTTCCCTGAATTTTTCCTCCTCAACGGAAAGCATTTCCATTATCTCGTTACGCATCTCTTTAAGATGGGGGTAATCTTTAGACCAACGGTTTATCTGCAAGTCCACAATATCGTAAAGCCTGTCTGAAATGTCCAACATTCTTAGTAGACGGTATATTCTGCGGAAGAGAAGCCTCGCCAAATAGCCTTCCTGAATGTTTGAGGGAACCACTCCCTCGGAAAGAATAAAGGTGAGGCATTTGGTGTGGTCTGCAACTGCAAAAGCGTTCTCTATGGGAAGCAAAACTTCTTCCAGTTCTCCAGCATCCACGCCCACCATTTCGGCTATCTTCCGCCTAACCTCAAGTCTATTGGCTGTTTTATCTAGGCTTATTAAGCCCGAAACCCTAGCCACTTTCACAAGCAAGTCTTTATCCACATGGCTTATTCCAGCCATTTTGAAAAGTTTTTCAAGTAAATCGCCATAGATTGCGTGAAAGGCGCTTGGGGAGCCTTGAGAAAGCCAAGTGTAACGTTCTATGCCGTAACCCACGTCCACAGTGCGTATTGGCAGTTTAACAAACTTGTCGCCGACAACCTTGTACTGCATAAAAACGAGGGTGGCAACCTCTAATCCTCGCACTATGCATTCCAGACATGGGCCAGCGTTCCCGCCGCCGGACCAAACCTCTTCTTTGTAGGTTACTTCTTCAGGGTTTATTCCTAATTCTTTGACAAAATCGTCGTGGTATCTTACGGTTTGGTCTTTCCAGTAAACTTCCTTGTCGGGATAGTTGAAGGCGTGGTGGCCGCCCATCTCGAAGATCGTGATGTACTTGCCAAATGTTGGTCCAGTGTTGGTTATATCCACCAAACGTATGCATGGCTGAGCAATGACCAGGGGGTTTGCAGGCGGCGGTGCAATTCCCTCGGTTACGTAGGGTTGAAAGTCAATTATGCTTGCGTGGGTCAGGTAAATGTCGTTTCTCCACCTTGCCACAACTGGGTAAGGCTTTATGCGTGTGTGCCCACGTTTTTCAAAGAAGGATAGGAAATTTTCACGCATCTCCTCAATACTGTAGCTTCTCCGTGTAGGCGAATTCTCTATGAAAGTGTATGAGGCGCAGCCTTCATGTCTAGCCTCTCCGCACGTTTCCTGTTCAGGGTTTAATGTCCAAAAATATGTGCCACATTTTGGGCAACGCTTACGGATATAGCCGAACTCCTTGAAAAATGGAAGAGCGTATTCCTCTGCTGGAAAACTCATTCTTCTAACACTCCCAGTTAAGCTGTTTTAACAGTGGTTTCAGAGGATAAAACGTTCTCGTGCATTTAAACTATTTTGCTATCCAAGTTTAAAACATATTACAAATCCTGCTATGAAGCTCCCAGCGAAGGGAAGAAGGGCGATAACGTGGACAAGCCAAGAGAAAGCTGAGCCGGCCATTCCAAGCATGTTTCCTATGGCAGCGAAAAGGGCTTCATAGTTTATACTTATTATTCCTTGAGTGCCTAGATAGATGAGGGCGATTAGGAATATGCCTATCAAAATGAGTAAGAGTTTGCTTATTTTTTTGAAAGCAAAACCAACTATGAAACCGCCTATTCCGCCTATGCCTACTTGGTAAAGTATTGGGGATAAAAATTCGCCCATTCAAATTCTCTCCAAACCTTTTAGGTTGCATTATTTAAATTTAGGTTGCATTATTTAAATGCTGCTCGCTTATAAAACTTATTTAAAAAGGAAATGGAAAAGGAGGTGAAAACACTGGATATTCTTGAGATATACATATTAAATCTTGTGTTGACGCTGGGCATGTTTGCCGTTTTGATTTTCCGAGCTTGGGTTGAAGTTAAACACTTTAAGCTGATGTGTCAAGAAATGGAGTGGAGGCAAACTTACCAAACTGTGGGGCGTATTCTTAAAGCTGAAAAGGAGCTTTTTTCAAAAATGGAAGGCGGCGATGAACTCTACAGGCTTTTATGCGAAATATTCAAGGTTAAAGAAAGCTAAGACTACGGGTAATGCCAACAATCAATCAACTCTTTGGCTTTTGAGCCACGTTTTTCCATACCA
>WUQU01000360.1 GCA_009889605.1 Candidatus Bathyarchaeota archaeon
CATCGAAAAAATTTATATTTCCTGCAGCGAGTATCGACTTTACTTTTCCATCCAAAAGTGTTGCCGTTGCCTCATCGCATTCAATTCTGTATCTATCCCATTCAATAACTATCTTTCCTTCAATAAACGCGTGACTCTCAGATATGGTAAATGATTGAGCTTTTATCTTGACATCTCCAGCAAAGCCTGTTGAACCGAGAACCATTCCAAAAACAGTCATGATAGCTAAGATGATGAAGAGCCTGTTTAAAATCTCGCGTACCTTATAAGCAAACGGCGTATCCATCAGAATGTACATGAAAAAGCCGACGATCGAGAAGAATATATTTGGCAGCCAGGTCGCTAAAACTGGATCAAGAAGCCCCTCCTTACCCATTCCAGATAACCATGCCCCAGAACCCTGATAAAGAACAACTATCAAGAATGTTAATATTACACTCCAAGACCTGCTGGTGAACCCAAAAAGCAGAGAAAGAGGTAAGCCTATCAGCACGATCACCAAAGATCCAAGAGCATTTGCGTACCTTTGGTGAAGTTCAACAACTAAGCTTGCAGTATTAATACCGAGTTTCTTATATGTCTCAAGTTGCTCACGAAGTTCTTTAGAAGTCTTATCGCGCGTGGTTTTATAAGCTCTTAGCATCTGTTCTATCTCGCCAGCCACGTCAAGTTTCATTTCCTTGAACTGCATATCCAATTTGAGAAAACCAGATTCGAGTTCGACTATGTACATATTTCCATCCAAAAGATACCATCCATCACTTTTCTTAATAACCTTCTTAGACGTCAAAATCTGCTCGTTACCTTCTTCGTTCCTAAAAAGCACGACGTCGGACAATTCACCTGCTTGTTTGTTGTACTCTTTCACATAGAAATAAACATCTTTTTCTAACTCAACTAACATGTTTGTCTTGACCACTGTTTCCGGTGACTGCAATATGTACTGATTCAAAACTTGCGAGGATTTATAATTTGCGTTGGGAACAACGTAATCGTTCATTAACCATGCAAAAAAGCCGAGTATAATGGATAAA
>WUQU01000361.1 GCA_009889605.1 Candidatus Bathyarchaeota archaeon
TAAGACTATTGTTAGTATAGGTATCTGCGCTGCTCTTAAAGAAGCAGGTTTATCAGTTAAACCATTTAAGAAGGGTCCTGATTATATTGACCCTTCCTGGTTATCGGCTGCTGCCGGAAGAAGCTGCCATACTTTGGATACATTCTTAATGTCTGAAGAGATATTATTGAGCTCTTTCCAGGAAGCTTGTAACAACGCCGACTTTGCTCTCATTGAGGGGGTAATGGGGTTATACGATAGTTTTGAACCTAATGGATTAGGTAGCACAGCTTATTTAGCCCGATTACTTGGTAGCCCCATCCTCCTTGTGGTTAATACTGCCCGTATGACACGCAGTATCGCAGCAATGATTAGGGGATATCAGCACTTTGAGCCCGGGACCAATATTGCCGGGGTTATTCTCAATAATGTTTCTGGAAGCCGACACGAACAGAAATTAGTGACAGCTATAAAACAGTATTGCGATATACCTGTTGTTGGCAGCATACCTCAAGATCCTAATCTGCACATCGCTCAGAGACACCTTGGTCTAATACCCTACTTGGAAACAGAAGGGGCAGCAAACATAATTGAGCGTATTAAACATTGCCTCAAAAATCATCTTGATTTGGATAGTATTCTATCTATTGCTAAAAATGCTGAAGTTAAATTGGTATCAAATATTACTCGCCCCATAAGTAGAACACCTGTGGTAAAGGTGGGGGTGATGTTGGATAAGGTCTTCAATTTCTATTATCCAGAAAATCTTGAAGCTTTACAGCAAGCCGGTGCTGAGCTTGTCTTTATTAACTCCATACAAGATAAGCACTTACCAGATATTGATGGACTTTACATTGGCGGTGGCTTTCCCGAACTGTTTTTGGAAGAACTGGAAGCTAATAGCAAACTTCGGCAGCATATCGCAACCGCTATAGAAAACGGTCTGCCAGTATATGCTGAGTGTGCTGGTCTTATGTACTTGTGCCAAAGTATTCGGTGGCATAGCCGGGAGTATAAAATGGTGGGTATAATCCCGGCTGAAGTAGAACTTTGTCAGCGTCCTCAAGGTCACGGCTATGTGGTGGTAAATGTAATTGATGAAAACCCACTATTCCCTATAGGCTTGACCTTAAAAGGTCACGAATTTCATTATTCAAGGCTTTATCTCACTGGGGATGTAAAGTTTGCCTATCAGATAAAAAGGGGATATGGAATAAATGGCAAGGTCGATGGTATTATATATAAGAATCTTTTTGCTGCTTATACTCACCTACATGCCTTGGGGGTATCTCAATGGGCAGAGGCTTTTGTTTCCTTCATGTTACGAGAACGTGGGTTTAGGGTTTTCAGATCTGAAGATTTGAAAGGAGGTAAGAGATGGCTGAACGTATAGAGGTCAAATGCCCGGTATGTGGCAGGGAAATGGAAGTAGGCTCAGAGGTGCACAAATTTTACGGAGCTGTTAGATCTGCACCAAGAGCCACAAGCATTTATAAGGAAAAAACTTATTACTTTGATAGTAAAGCGTGTAAAAGAGAATTTGAGGCATCCCCAGAAAAATTTGTTAAGGAATAGGAGGTGAGCTATGCCAAAAGCTATACTTGGTGGAATGGAACTGGAAGTTGACGAGGATGGTTTTATCCAGGAGCCGGAGAAATGGAACAAGGCTGTAGCTGAAGACCTGGCTAAACTCGAAAATGCTTATCCTATGACAGAGGACCACTGGAAAGTGGTAAATTATCTCAGGGAGTATTACCTTAAGTATGAAATCGCCCCACCAATCCGGATGTTGGTCA
>WUQU01000362.1 GCA_009889605.1 Candidatus Bathyarchaeota archaeon
CACGGTTACGAAAACCAACTACAACATGGATTACGGAAAGCAAAAGGTTGTCCAGCAAGGACAGGATGGTATCAAGGAAAGAAAATACAAGCTTGTACTGGAGGATGGCAGAGAAGTTGAAAGGAAATTGGTAGGTGAGAAAATAGTCAAGCCTCCAAAGCCAAGGATTGTTGAGGTTGGAGCAATCAGATGGTTCAAGACATCCAGAGGTGAAGTGGTAAGATATAAAAAGGTTTTTACTATGATAGCAACTGCATATACTCTCAGCCCGAGCGATACAGGGAAAAGCCAATCTCATCCTGACTATGGAAGGACAGCAACAGGTCACAGGGTCCGTCGTGGTGTTGTGGCAGTTGATCCGCGTGTGATCCCACTTGGAACAAGGCTTTATATTGAGGGGTATGGGTTTGCAACAGCTCTTGATACAGGCTCTGCTATCAAAGGGAATAGAATAGATGTATTTGTCGAAAGAGATGCTTATAAGTTTGGTGTTAGACGTGTAAAAGTTTATGTTCTTGCAAATTAAAAAATTGTAGAAATAAAACAAAGCCTCCTTGACAAAAAAGGAGGCTTTGTTGTTGTAAAAATGGAACATATCATTTTCCAAAATATGATGGTGGAAAACTACAGGTTATTTTTTCAATTGAAATTTTCATCGGTTGAATTAAAATTATGTGTTGAAGTTTCAAAAGAGGAATTTTTGCAAGAAAACAAAAGGGGGCGCAAGGTACTTTTATGTTCAAGCTTCAGAGGGTGACAGATAAACCGGTTTTGAAACCAAAACAGGAAAATGAATGGGAAAAAGCTGCAGTTTTCAATGCAGCAGCAATATATCACCGGGGACTTTTTCATCTTATTTACAGAGCGACTAATATTCCACCTCACAAGGATTACGGCGAGTATGTATCTACGTTGGGGTATGCTGTGTCCACAGACGGTATTAATTTTTATAGGCTTGACAAACCTGTCATGGTTGCAGAAAACGAACAAGAAAGAAGAGGAATTGAAGATCCACGCATAGTTGAGATTGATGGTACATTTTACATGACCTACACAGGTTTTGGAGGAAGGTACGACGGGGATTTTAGAATAATGATAGCAAAGTCAAACAATCTTATAAAGTGGGAAAGGATAGGGGTTGCTCTTGATGAGCCAAACAAGGATGCGGCTCTGTTCCCTGAAAAGATAAACGGCAGGTATGTTATGTTTCACAGAAGATATCCTAATATCTGGCTTGCATTTTCTGATGATATGATAAACTGGCCAGATCATGTTGAGATAATGACTATAAGGGAAAACTCGTGGGAGAGCAGTCGAATAGGTGTTGCAGGACCTCCAATAAAGGTCAGGTTTGGTTGGCTTGTGATATACCATGCAGCAGACCATAAAAATGTGTACAGGCTTGGAGCGGTACTTTTAGATGCAAAAGATCCAACAAAGATTCTTTCTCGGTTTTCAGAACCGATTTTGGAACCTGAACTTTCGTGGGAGATTGATGGTTACATACCAAATGTGGTTTTCAGCTGTGGTCATGCAGAGGTTGGTGATGAGGTGTGGGTGTACTATGGTGGTGCCGATACTGTCATTGGAGTTGCAAAGTTTAATAAGGAAAAGATAAAATTTGATTGAAGCCATCTTCAGTTTGGGGTAAACTTAATAAAGGAGAAAACTGAAAAAAGAGGGTTTAAGATAGAATGAAAGCAGCTGTATTTTATGGAAACAAAAATCTTAAGATTGAGGATATTGAGTTGCCAGAGTTAGAAAAAGGGGAGATTTTGATTAAAGTTGAGGCATGTGGTATATGCGGCACTGATATTCATATATTCAATGGAGAAGAGGGCTCTGCAAAAGTTTCGCCACCGGTTGTACTGGGGCATGAATTCTGCGGCACTGTGGTCAAGACACGCTCCGAGCTTTTCAGCGTAGGCGATAAGGTGAGTGTTGACCCTAACATATACTGTGGAGTGTGCAGGTTTTGCCGAAGCGGGAAACCTCAGCTGTGCGAAAACTTAACCGCGCTTGGTGTTAACTTAAATGGGGGATTTGCTCAGTATGCAGTTGTTCCTGAGAAGTAGGCAATAAAATTTGATGACATAGACTTTGTTGAGGCTGCACTGGCAGAATCCCTTGCCTGCTGTCTTCACGGTATTGAAAAAGTTAAGATTTCTCCTACAGATAAGGTCTTGATAATAGGTTTTGGTCCTATTGGTCTTATAATGCTTGAACTTGTGAAAATGTATAAGGTTGACAGTATTTATGGGTATGAATTGGATGAGTTCAGGAAAAGCACAGCTAAAAGTTATGGGGTTAAGGCAATTGTTGGTGAAGACTGTGATGAAGAGGATTTTGATGTGGTTATAGAATGTGCAGGGA
>WUQU01000363.1 GCA_009889605.1 Candidatus Bathyarchaeota archaeon
TGAAGAGTTTATTGAGGTGCATGAATATAAGCGTGGTGAATGGATTATTAAGGAAGGCATGAGGCCTGATTATTTATTTTATGTTGTTGAAGGAAAGGCCAAAATTTATGTGACCCATCACAACGGGAAGGTGTCCCTGATTAATTTTATCAATGCTAAAGACTATTTTGGAGAAATGGAATTGTTGAACGAGGTGTATTATACAAAAGGGATTCAAACTTCTACCAGGACGGTTTGCTTTGCGTTTCCTTTTCATCGCTGCCGCGCACAAATGCTGGAAGACACGGTATTTCTGCGCGGGCTAACGAAGTTTCTGAGTGAAAAAGCCACCAAAATGGCGGCCAAGTCTTCGCAAAGCCTCGCTTTCCCGCTTGAAAACCGGTTAGCGGATTTTATTTTGCAGACTGCTGACGAAGGGGTCTATAAGGAAAAACATGTGACCGTTTGTGATTTTCTGGGTGTCTCCTATCGGCATTTATTATACGTATTTGCTCAATTTTGTGATAAGGGATATCTGCAAAAAGAAGGCCGTCACTACCGCATTCAGCGGTACGACTCCCTGAATGAACTTGCCGGAATGTTGGGGAATACGTAGGCGGTTTGTTTTCACTGGCCTTTAAACTGAGCCGTAGTCATAAAAAAACTTGGAGCATAGTGGATTTGTTAGGAAAAAAGAACCAATTTTATTGTTCTTTTTGATAATATAATTCAAATTTTTCCTTGATTGTGTTATGGGTGTGATTCAATACAAAATTTTGAAAGAGGAGTGTGTGGTTTGAAAAAAGTAGTGAGTTTGTTACTAGTTTTGTCGTTTATGTTGACGTTTGGTTCGGTTATAAGTGCAGAACCGGTTAAAGACAACAACACTGTGATAAACACACCCGATGACTACATAAACTGGTTAGAACAACAAGTTGACAAAGTCGGCTTGCAAAGCACTTCAGATTATTCAGCTAGGGAAGTATTAGAACAATTCAAAGCATTATCGAAGGAAGATCAGCAAAAGTTTGTTGATTATGTGAACGATCCAGAAGTTACTAAAAGTATTTTTGAAGCCTCAGCTGCTGGAGAAAACCTTTCTTTATATGGGGGAGATGTAACAGTCACTGTTAATAATGATGTACCAAAGGATGGGGACTTTTCTATTCTTGCAGCTGATTACAACTATGGAACCATAGTAGTTTCAAGGATGTTAGGTATTAACATAATAAGAACAGATACCACTATTGAGTGGAGGGTAACAGGAACAACCGCAAAAATAACAAAAGTATTGAGCTTCTCGGCAAATGTCTCATATAATTACCATCCTGGGTTGGATATAACGGTTACTAAAGATAGTCCTGTTATTAATTCATCTGGAAGCAGAGTAACTGCTGCAGGAAGATATGCATGGAATTTCTTATACCGTGATTTAGGGCTTTTGATAGGCACAGAGGTAGTCAAGATTTGGGGGAATGCAGATGGATCAGGAGACTCAACAGTCACCAGAATATAAAAAGTCACGCACCAAGAAAAAA
>WUQU01000364.1 GCA_009889605.1 Candidatus Bathyarchaeota archaeon
ATAAACCCCAAGAGTAAGATGGTATCTATTTCACGCCTCTTTTATAATGTTTTCAAGCCTGGGTTGACCACCTCAGTTATGATATTAAGGTTTTACCAGTGACTTAGCTGAGTTTTGTGGCCCTGTTCTCTTGTTCTCTGGAGGTGAGCCTTTACTTAGGGAGGACATTTTCAAATTAGCCAGATTTGCCAAAGAACAGGGAATAAGGGTAGTCCTTTCCACCAACGGCTCCCTTATTACTATGTCAGTGGCTAAGAGGATAAACGATATTGGTTTTGAAGAAGTAGGGATAAGTTTAGACGGTATTGCGGCTAATAATGACCGCTTTCGAGGCAAAAAAGGCGCTTATCAGGCTGCCCTGAGGGGTATTAGAAACTGTGTCAGTCTCGGACGGAGAGTTTCCTTTTAGCCGAGGAGGAAAATATTGCCCTTATTTGCTTTTATCACTTAGTTTAAATGGGACAGGGGAGTAATCTTTTTAAGAATAACTTAAAGCCATCCTGAAATTAAAGCAGTAGTCGACCTAATTTGTGAACATACTCATAGACTTTTTCAGCAGGGCAATCCGACTTCCTCTATGCTTGATAAATTGCTCGAAAAAGGATTACAAACTTTCAAAAAATTAAAAAGCCCTCTCCTTTAGCGGGTATCGCAACTTTAATATTTCTGCCAATTTCTTAAGGATTTTGCTACTTCTCCCAAGTCAATCTGCAATTATTGGAGTTGTGCATACAGAAGTAAAGTCTCCAGGATGACTAAACAAAACTACCCACTTGCCAGAATAGTGACTTGGAAAATTGATGATTCCACGAGTTGTTTTGACTTTTCTGTCTTCAATTTTTTCTCCCAATAATGGCATTCTTCCTTCCATAAGCACCTCCTTAAGATTATTAGAAAATCCAAGACTACGGGTTATTTTGATGTAGTTGGCGATAAGATGTGGATGAACTTTTAGCCCAATGCCAATCTCTTCAGCAACAGAGTATCATGCGACGATTTGGTGCTTCTATAAGTCATCAAAGTGTAGGGTTATCTGCCAATGCTATTGGTATGCTGGGCGGTCCCTCCAACTATGATAGAGGTTATTGGCAAAAAAAGAGCTACCTTTCCAGAAG
>WUQU01000365.1 GCA_009889605.1 Candidatus Bathyarchaeota archaeon
AATACATCTTTACTTGGCGCAGGGATTAACGCCCGGAGATTCTAATCCGGACGAAGATGAGATAATTGAAACAAAGATTGAGGATTTCGAACATGTTGTGCAGAAATGTATAAGTGGCGAGATAACTGACGCAAAGACAGTTGCGGGTATTATGAGGGCTTACTTTAAGTTCAAGGAAATGAAAAAGATTTAAGTATTTGAAGAGGTGAAAAGGATGGTTAAAGTCATTCTGAACGGTATTGAAAAGGAGTTCGAATCGGGGCTCTTTGAGAGTTTTGGCGAGCTTTTGAAAAGTGTTTTGCCAGAGGGACATGTCTTAAAGACCCTGAGAATAAACAGTAAGGACATTCCTGTAGCTTTTGTAGATGAGCTGAAAGGAGCAAGATTGGACGAAGAGCTTCTCATCGAGTTAGAAACGCAAGATACGATGAGTTTTCTGAAAGAAACCTTGAATGATGTTTTAGGATATATAAAACACGTCAAGACTTTGCTACCGCAAGTTGCAAGCAGCATACTTACTGGTGAAGAAGCAGGGTGGAAGGCGATAAAGGATCTCGCTGAAGGGCTTTCAGCGATGGAAAACCTTAGAAATTCTACGATTCAGATTACAAAGCTCAGTGACAACGAACTCGCACTTGGTACAAATAAATCAGACGTTACACTGATTCTGAAAGAGCTTGTCGAAGTCCTTGATAGAAGGGATAATTTTGAGATTTCTGATGTAATCGAAAATAAAATCCCAGACGTGTTAGATTACTATATAGAATACTTTTCCAAAGTACTCGAAACTATTGAACATGTAAACTGAACAAGGAGGTATGACATATGGATTACACAGAACAGATGGTTTTAACCGCAAGTCCGGCAAAGCTTATAGAGCTTCTTATTCAAAAAGGTATAAGCGTAATTGAAGAAGCAAAGAGGCTTATAGACGAAAAAGATTTCAACAACGCTAACGCAAAGATTGTGAGGGCTCAGGATATAATTATGGAATTGAACCTCTCATTAGACATGGAGAAAGGCGGAGAAATAGCACACAATTTAAGAGCCCTTTACAATTACATGTTTAGAACACTAGTAGAAGCGAATATCAAGAAAGATAAAAAGAAGCTCGATGATGTAAAGGTGTTGCTGGAAGATTTGCTCACAACATGGCGTGAAGCTATGAAACTTGCAGGTAGTACTGCGAGTCAGATAGATGTTAACAAACCGAAGATAAACCTTGCGTTCTAAACTACGACTATTTGGGTGATGATATGAGAATATCATATATTAT
>WUQU01000366.1 GCA_009889605.1 Candidatus Bathyarchaeota archaeon
CTTCTGGAAAATCCACGCTCTTCGCCTTTGGCTGAAGTTAATTTTTTCTTTCGGATTCTTAATTAGAACGGTTTTTGCCCCGTAAATTTGCCTTGCAGTTTCATCTGCTGCCGTCCAGTTGCAAAGCCAATCCTCATATGAAGGCGTGTGATGGTCAAAATGGTAGTGGCTTATGGTTACCACATCTGCTTTGGCGGCAGCCTCAGCTATTCTCTTTCGGCAATCCATTATTGCTTTAAACTCCAAGGGGTGGGGAGGCAAGCCGAAACGGTTTGGACAGAGGGAAACTCCAGCGTCTAAAAGGATTCGCGTGTCTGGAGTCTCTACATAAGTGCACATAGAGCGGACGCCTAAACTTTCAGCAGCCAAAGAAACAACACGCAAACGCCTAAGCATAAACCTCCAACGCCTATCATAGCTATAACTTTTTATCCAAGCCAAGCATTTTAATTTTGCATGGCGGGCGATGACGACTCTGGCCCCACTGAAAAATAGTGATTGGGATCTTGAGTGCGGGAGCCTTCCTGTGAGGACAAGGTATTTAATACCGTTACAAGGCATGGTTTCAGTTGATTCTATATATTTAAACTTGAAATGAAATTCAAAATTGTTAAATCTTATTTTGCGATAAAATAAGATTGATATGCTAATAAGCGTGAATATTTCTAAATTTCAGAAGCTAATAGTCCTTCTAAGCCTCCTTTTTCACTGCAGTTTTTAATAATGCCTAGTTATGTTTTTGCAAGTAATTATGCACGGGTCTACACTTTCCACGTTACTGATGGATATATTTGGTTTAGCCACAAATTGTACATCTCAGTACGCTTTCCCTTTACAATTATTATCAAAGTAAAGATCACAGTGTATCTTCTATTGATGATTATTCAACATTTATAACCGCCGATGCGGTTAGGCCCATTGCAGAGAACATCCAAAAGGCCACTAATAAAATGCCAAAATGTGATGAACAGTTTGCAAACGCCGTTTTAATGGTTGTTCATCAACTTGTATATGGTAAAAGCAGCGCCAAATATCCTGTTGAAACCCTGTTGACAATTCTGGAGACTGCGGTGCATTATCACTCCTCGCAGCCTCAATCGTGAAAGCTGGAGGCTTAGATGTTGTTCTACTTTATTATAAGGATTCTTATCCAAGCCATATGAATGTTGGAGTGTGTCTGGCGAATGCACCCGCCTATCATACTTGGTGGGTGGCACCCAAATATTACCAGTATAACGGCAAAAAATACTGGGTAGCCGAATGCACACCCCTAGGCGATTGGAAAGTAGGCGACCAACCCAATAGTCTAGCTCGCCTTGAGCCAACAATCATCCCCTTAGAAAAAGTGAAAAACCAGCACCCGCGCTTGTTTCAGCAAGTTTAGACCGCCCTTTAAGCTCTTCATCAATATCCATAGCAGTACCATCAAAAACACTATACTTTGGAAATGAAACCTGTATGCTCCCAATTTCGGGTTCAATATGGCCAAAGCTTGCAGATAAACGTGTAACAGTTTATGTCAGCCAAGATGGCGATTCATGGAAAAAGTTTGTGACTGCTTACACTAACAAGTTTGGAGAGTATTCTATAGTTTATAATATAACTTCAGCAGGTGCATATTACTTCAAGGCAAGCTGGAGTGGAGATCAAAACCACACGGGTTCAGACACCAAAACCCTAATGGTTTTTGTCAAGTTTCCCATGTTCATAAACGAGTTTGAGGTACCTCAAGACCCAGTTTCACGAGCGAGCGCCGCAGGTTTCTATAGAATTCTTCAACTAGTCTATAACCAAACCTGTGGGAAACCTTCTAAAATCGTTTTGGGGAAAGGCGAAAATGTTTCCTTAAGCGCGAATTCGCTTTGTTGGGAAACTAAACAAATAATCAGTTTAGCTTCTTTCTTCGACATAACGGCGTAAACTGCTATATGTAAGTGTAAAAGTAGTAAACACAACGGGAGCATTTCAAGTGCTAAAAAGAATCAACGGGAAAAACAAAGTTTTAATTAACGCTTCAGCGCCCATTAGAGAGAGGGTGTGGTATAAAGCCACAGTGAGAATCAGCGGAAACCAAATTATAGCCAAAATATACGATGAAAATGGCAATATTTTGAGGGGACTAGTAGCGATAGACAACGACTTAAACACCGCCGGCGAATACGGAGTCTTTACTGAAGGTGACTTAAACACCCTTTTCGCCATTAAGAATCTTGAAGTCGAAGTTCTCGATAATTTTATTCCTGCAGCAGAAGGCAATCAGACTCCCTTTGACGCACCTAATTTGTTAGCTCTATGCCTAGCATTATTAACTTCACTAATTGCGATTACTTTCATTGCAAGCTACGTTAAGAAGGGAAATCTGCTCAACGGTTAACCAAAATGCTTTTAAGCAGCAGAAATTAAAATCAATTAAAACCTTGTTTGCAGCGTGGAATATAAAAATATTGAGGTACAAACGGTTGGCTATAATCGCGCTTATACTTCTGACTTCATTATCCATCTTTGTAGTAAATGAATTATGCAACGATACACAAAGGACGATGCCTAAAGTTTTTGTAGGCGTCGAATATGCCTATGGCGATGTAGGCGGCGTTAAAGATTGTAAGACGCTTGTTGACAGAGTTAAAGGGTATACCAATCTTTTTGTTGTAGGCCTGGCAGGGATAACTTTCAACAGAACCGCGCTCAGCGAAGCTTGCAGCTATATTTATGACGCTGGATTATACTTTATCGTTCAACTTACAGCCCCAATAAAATATTCTTACACCATAGAAGACTGGGTTGTCGAAACAAAGGAAAAATATGGAGACAAGTTCTTGGGAGTTTACTATTTCGACGAACCTGGAGGCCGCCAATTAGACGATGAAGAGTCAAGATTAGTTTTAGAAGCAAAAAACTACACAGATGCAGCTGAAAATTATGTTTACTACCTATACGTTCACTTAGATTCATATTTACGCTTAGACGTCAACCTATTCACTGCAGACTACAGCCTCTACTGGTTCAACTATAAAGCGGGATACAACGCCGTCTTCACTGAATTTGGCTGGAACCACAGTAGAGAATTACACGTTGCAATGTGCAGAGGAGCAGCTAAAGCCCAAAACAAGGATTGGGGAGCAATAATCACGTGGACATACAACGGCACACCCTACATAGAGCCCGGAGATA
>WUQU01000367.1 GCA_009889605.1 Candidatus Bathyarchaeota archaeon
TAGGCACCATATCACGGTTAAAGTATTTATTTTGTTAAAGAGAGTTATTTTTGGGTGTATGTGTGCCGTTTACTCCTTTTCATTTTGGTCCCGCCTTATTTTTCGGCTTAATTTTTATAGCGTTCCTTGATTTTCCAACATCTGTAGTTGCAAGCGTCATAGTTGATTTGGAACCTTTCATGGTGATTGCTTTAGGCTTTAGTTACCCGCTTCACGGTTTCTTTCACTCATTGGTCGGCGGTACGCTAGTTGGTTTTGCCGTTGCCTTGGTCATGTTTAAAATGCGCCACTTCACTTTTAGGATTATGAAGTTTTTCAAACTTGGATATGTGGCTTCATGGAAAAGCGTTTTAACTGCTTCATTTTTAGGCGTTTATCTTCTATAATGTTGGATGCGCCACTGTATTCTGATATTAAGCCTTTTTTACCCGTTGGATGTGAACCCTTTATTTTCCAGCAGCGTAGCCGTCAACTTCTACATTTACATGTTCTGCTTTTTCAGTTTTCTCGCTGGCGCCATTCTATATTTGCTTAGACTGGTTTTCCAATACCTGAAAAATACAAAATTTGAGGGTAACAGCGTTTAATACCAAAGCGCTTTAAGCAGCGAAGGTTTATGTTCCCATGTTTAAGCTTTGTTAATTTGTTCTATTAAGGTTGGCAGGTCGGTTATTGAGGTGATTAGGTAGTGGGCTCCAGCATCCATGAGTTCTTGGGGTTTGGAAACTCCTGTGGGGACGCCTGCTGCGATGGTTCCAAGTTTTTTGCGCATTCCATGTCTATTGGGCTATCTCCCACCATTAGGGCTTCTTCAGGCTTTACTTCTAAAGCTTTTAATGTGGCTTCGAGATGCTCCACGTCTGGTTTAACATGGTCTCTAGGAGTTACCGCGTTAAAGAAGCCTTCAATTTTAAACTTTTTGAGAATGTAACCTAATTTTTTTCGCTGTTTATGGTGCATAAGCCAATTTTGAAGCTTTTTTAATACTTCAGTTGCTCCTGGCACTAGATTTGTGCTTTTTGCTGCTTCTAACTCGTACTTTTCGGTTAGGCTCCAAATGCCTTTGTAAACTTCCTCTAGGTCTTTTTCTTTTTTGCCGTTGTTTTTCATGAAAATCTCTGTTTTCTTCAGCATTGAGAATATGCTTTCGTTTATGGATAAAACCGAAGCGTGGACTCCTTGCCTTATGAGTAAATCTCTTGCTTCCGCCCTTAAACTTTTGTAGTGTAGGTTAAATTTCACAAGGGTTTCATCAAGGTCGAAAACTACCGCCTTAATCATTGTGCATCCTTCAGTTCTCCAGAAATTGTAGCCATATGGCTTCGACAAAAATAAACCTTACCCAAAACATGTTCGACCGCCAGTAAACTAGCTTTGTGAAACACGTTATTTTTGTGGCCCAAGATTTTTGTTAAAGCGATACACATGCGAAAATGTTTGAAAATTTTCTGCGAATTCAAATCGGATGAGTTTAAATGTCGCTGTCTAATCGAAATTTTGCACCACCGACATTTAAACTTCAAAACAAACGTCAGAAAAGAACCGCAGCAATTAGGATTTTCCTCTTAGCTTGTTGGCAGCTGCATAGATGGCACAAGGCCTAACTCTTTAGAGGATATTTCTCTGTCAGTGTCGGCTGGATTACTGGGCTTTCGTTAAGGGGAGAGTTTATCCTAAAGTTAGAAAATATAGCTTTGGTGAGTTAACATGGAATTAGATGTTGTTTTGCGCACAGTGGTGCCGAATTTTCTTTTGATGGGACTTGGTTTTCTTTCAAGGAAAATTGGAATTTTAAAAGGTGGGGATGAGCGGATATTAAGCGCTTATGTTTACTATTTTGCCTTGCCGGCGCTGTTCATAGTTGACTTGTCGCAAATAGTTTTTAATGAGGAAAACCTGCGTTTTGTGGTTATTGGAGTAATCCCTATTCTGGCTGCTTTAACGGTTTACGCTATTCTTTATTTTATAATAGGGCTTTCAAAGGATACCATTTATTTGCTTGTTTTAAGCACCGTGTTTGGCAGCCTTGCGTTTTTTGGCATACCCTTCATTATGTTCGCTTTTCCAAGCGAAGGAGAATATCTTGCAACCTTGTCTGCGTCAACCATTTCCATTATCAGCGTTCCCGTATCGATTGCAGTTCTTGAATTTTATAGGCTGGGAAAAACCTCGCTAGCAGAAGGAGCGAAGACCATAGCCAAAAAGCTTTCCGCTAACCCCATTATTCTCTCGATTCTTCTTGGCATACTATTATCCTTAACTAGAGTGAAAATTCCAGAGCCTATTTTGACTCCTTTAAACATGTTAGGCGAGACAACGGCAGTCGTGGCAATTTTCATGCTAGGCGTCTTTCTTTATGGAAGAAAATATGCCAATTTGGCTACGGCCATCAAGTTAAGCATGCTCCGAACAGTGTTTTTGCCATCAATAGCTTTTGTAGTTACAGTATTTTTCAATTTACCGACAATTCCAAAGGCGACAATAGTGATCATGCACAGCGTACCCGTCGCCATTTCAATGATAGTGCTAAGTGAACGCTACAATTTTTATAAGGAAACTATCGCCTCTACAATCTTTGTCTCATCCTTAGGCGCTGGAATATACTTGAACCTGTGGCTTCTCCTTTTAGGTGTTTAAATGGGACTCTTTATTTAGTTAGGCTATTCCGCCAAGCAACAGCGATGCAAGCGTTGCGATTGCAACTATGACCATGGTTTCAATCAATGTTATTTTCCAGTTTACCCTGGTTTTCTTGGAGCGGTAGCGGACGAGGAATACGCCTACTACTGCGCCGACTATTGCTAGGGCTATAACAGTGTTGAAGGGTTCAGGCAAAGCTAGATAGGCTATTATAGGGATGCTTCCAGCCAGGAAAGTTGTTGTGCTACAAATTAAGGCAGCATACAGGTTAGCTCGGTTAACTTCCCTTTGAAGCAAGGTGAATAAACTTTTAAGCAGTGCAAGAGATTTAGTCCTTTCCTTTCTGTCAGGAATGTCGCTTAAGCTGAAGTTCATCAAAGTTTGAAGGGTCATGATGTCCGCTAAGTCCTCTGTTATCCCTCCTAAAAGGAAACTGGAAAAGTTCGTTACGGCTACGGCTGTTAATGTTAAGAAGGCAGCGAAGACGGCTGTTTTGGCAGCTAAACCCGCAATAAAAGCGGAAAGAACAACCACAAGCCCTGTTATTGAACCGTCAACTAAGCCTGCGACCACCTCAATTATTGGGTCTTTCTTCAAAAGCAAGCTTTCCCATTCTTTGCTTAACTTTAAACCTTGAGGGGTCAACTTAACCGTGTCTTCCCCATTTATTATAAGACCTTCAGAAGCCATTTCCCTCAAGGCTTTTTCCAAGTCGCTCATTTCAATGGAGACGCGGCCAGCGCATATCTTGTCAAGCCGTTTTTTAAGCAAAGTTTTCCGCATTTCCTTTTTTTTCTCCAAGTTTAACAAAACAACTACTTTTATGACATCGGGCAACTCTTGAATTTCAAAGGACACTCAACAGTTCACCGTTTGCATTTAGAAACGCAAAAGCCAGACTAATAACTCTTATGTTTTCAGCTCTGCCGGATATATCTTGCCAACTATTTTTTGTAAATCGCATAAGCAGGGATTATGTTAATCATTGCTTGTGATACGTTGAAGACTGCTATAGGCGCTAAAAGGGCAGCTGCAACTTCTGGGGTTGTTCCATATTTCCCATAGAAAAACGGTAACAGATAATAGTTTGCCACAGTCATAACCACCACCCTAGACAAAGTTGCCTTTCCCGCGTCCAAGGCAAAGTTTCGCTTAAACACCGCGTATCCAATTATGGTTGCAAATTCAGCTATAATTTTGAAGATTCCACCAGTAACGTTTCCCCCTCAAGAATATGATTGAACCCCCAATTGCACTTGTGTATATGCCGCATAAAGGTCCGCAGAGAAACAAGCTTACAAATATAGGAATTTCTGCTAAATCCCACGCGATCCTTGGATAAAGTGGAAAAGAAATGCTGAAAGGCGGGCCTGCTTGAAACTTTAGCATAGCTGAAA
>WUQU01000368.1 GCA_009889605.1 Candidatus Bathyarchaeota archaeon
ACAGGTTATATATACAACTATTCAGACGATAACTCTCCCGTTTTCTTCTTAGTCATTATACAAAGCTACTTATGTAATTATGAAAGCGGATTATAGATATGAATAGTTTCAATATTTTTACAATTTGTACGTACTTGAGGCGAATTCTTTTCATGCACTTAAAATAATGCTAAGATGTACATACAAATTTTATGAATGATTTCATTTGAATGCGAACAACTTTGAAAGAAGTGAAAGAAATGAAGCCAAAATATCAGGTCATCATTGATGATATAAAAAGCAACATCCTTTCAGGGGCATACGGCTTAGGGGAACAAATTCCTACGGAAGCCGCCTTGCAGGATATGTACAAAGTTAGCCGCCAGACGGTCCGCAAGGCCATTTTAGAACTATCCAACGAGGGTTTTTTAAGAAGTGAAAAAGGCTCCGGCACTTATGTCAGCAACCAATATCGATCCAAATCCGCCGGCAGCGCCAATAATAAAACGATCGGTGTAATCACGACCTATATTTCGGATTACATATTCCCCTCCATTATCCGCGGGATCGAAGGCAGATTGAATGAAGATAATTATTCGTTGCTGTTAGCCAGTACCAATAATGATGTCGCTCAAGAAAAAAAAGCTTTGGAAATGATGCTCTCCTATGGTGTGGACGGTTTGATTATCGAGCCTACGAAAAGCAATCTGTACAATCCCAATATCGCTTATTACCTGTCGTTCAAGGAGCAGGATGTTCCGTTCATCATGATCAATGCTTATTATGAAGAACTGGAGGTTCCTTTCTTTTGTCTTGATGACGTGCAGTCCAGCTATCTGGCAACCAACGAACTGATTTCTAAAGGACACACCCAAATTGGGCTCATTGCAAAAATGGATGATTTACAAGGAAAGTATCGAATGAAAGGCTATATCAAAGCGCTTGGAGAAGCCAAATTACGATTCCACCCGGAGCAAGTGCTTTCATTCGATACAGAGACGAAGCGGGATCTGTCCGCCAACTTGAAGGAATTCTTAATTGAAAATCGGGATGTGTTGACCGCCATTGTGTGCTACAACGACGAGGTAGGATTGGAAATCGTGCATGTATGCAGGCAGCTTGGTATATCGATTCCGGACGAACTATCCATTATTGGCCAGGACAATTCTTATATTGCCAAAAATGCGAATATCAAACTAACAACATTAACCCACCCGCAGGAACAAATGGGACGAGATGCA
>WUQU01000369.1 GCA_009889605.1 Candidatus Bathyarchaeota archaeon
CACCGAGTCGGCCCTGCATAGTTCCTTCTTTTCCAGAGATCGCGAGCGTAGATATGAATCCGTCAAGACCACCGTAATTTCTGTATGCGTATAGTAACACCTGCACAACGGAGTAAGGGGTCAAAAGGTTATACGTCGAAAGACCGCAAGCGTCATTGAGTTTTAAAGGGTAGTACTCCCCAAAAAGCCTCTTGTAAAAATCATTCATAACTTTTAGAGAATTGTATACGTTGGCATACCCGTAAACCCTTAGACCAACTGTTCTTAAAATCTGTTCAGCGTAAGAGTTGCTGCTGAATTTATTCGCAACGCTTATTAGGTTTTTTAACGGCACCGATTTCATAACAATAAACTCCCGATAGTCGCTGTTCAGTTTGCCAATCATTACCGAGCCGTTGACACGAATTCCATAATTTCTTAGTATAGAAAGCACCTGAGAACCATAATTTATAGCTACGGCGTTGGCATCGTATGGTGAGAAAGAATTAGTGTTTTCTTTGAGAACGAGTGCATCGATGCTTGGATTCTTGTAATCCCATTCCCATCCAACTCCCCATCGTTCGTTTGAGAAAAACGCATTATCGATAACTATGTTCCCGGTTATCTCCTTGACACCTTCTTGAACGAATTTGTAGAGATGCTCTTTCAAGATCTCAACGCTCATCGACGGGTCGCCGTTGCCTTTTATGATAATATTTCCTCTTAATGTGGGAGATATATTTCCTCTTGGCACGTAAACGGTTGTCGTATATCTGAACTCCGGTCCAAGCACATCCCAAGCAACGAGTGTCGAGAATATCTTAGTTAGCGACGCCGGTATGAACAGATTATGCTCGTTGTACTTTACAAGCATACTACCGCTATCAATATCCTCAAAATATGCCCCTGCGTACGCTCCCTGGGGCAATTTAGATGTGATTATTGAATAAACATCCTGTCCATTCGCACGGTTAGAAAGAATAAAAAATACGAAAATGGAAACCGAAAAAAGTATTCTTTTATTCCTATTCAACAAGCTGATGAATGCTTTGAACACCGATCACTTTACCTCCTACGTCAACGTAAAGTATGTCGTCAGATATCTTTAATACTTTTCCCTCCACAATTTCATCGTCTACTTTTACTTTTAAAACATCCCCTTCCCTTGGAACAAGATACTTTTTCCACAACTTAGTAATGTTTTCAGTCTCATTCCTGTAGTTAACCAAGATATTCCAAGCATGCTTATTGATTGAGTCTAAAAGGTATGTAATCTTTACGTTTTTTCTCAAAATGTCCTTAATCGATACATCAACGTTCTTTAGTTCCTCAGGTATGTCGTTGTTGACATTCAAACCTATGCCTACGATTATCGCCACAACTCTATCGTTTACCGAAACGGCTTCGGAAAGTATTCCGCAAAGTTTCTTTCCGTTGTAATATATATCGTTTGGCCATTTAATGTAAGCTTTAATCTTCAGCTTCCTCAAAACTTCCACAATAGCGATAGAGAATATCTTCGTGTACACGTGAAGGTTTATGTGTATCTTCGGTTTAAACAACACAGAGTACCACAGTCCACCTTCAGGTGAGTACCAAGAACGCCCCATGCGCCCCTTACC
>WUQU01000370.1 GCA_009889605.1 Candidatus Bathyarchaeota archaeon
TCTTAGAGGATACCCCTTTAAACAAATTGACTATTTTGGCTGGGGACAAACGTGGTGGTGCTGAAACAAAAAGATGAACATGGTCTGGCTGAACTGATAAAGATAAGATTTCAATTTCATGTTTTTTGGCAATTTCAACAATAAGTTTTTCAAACTCTTCCTTAACCCTATCTACCAGAACTTTTTTGCGGTATTTAGGTATCCATACAAAATGATAGTTCAAATTATAAAGACTCCACCTTGTTTTTCTCAATTGCATAGTTATCACCCTATGCAATTGTAACACAGCTTTTAATAATTAACAAGCCCCTTACCCATTCCCCTGAAGGAGAAAGGCTTGCGGGGCTATTTTTTTTTTGTCAGGAAGCACCCAGCAGCACTATTTGTCATGGAAGATTTGAACATGATCAGAACAAACAGGATAACGTATCGTGGCAATGATAGTGAAGCACGCCGCCAAGCAGAACAATGGCCTTTTGCCGAACTACAAAACAAATTGGAATACAAATCAATACTCTACAATGGAATACGCTCAGTCAAAGTTGACCCTTCGTATACTTCGCTATCCTGTCCTGTTTGTGGACATGTATCAAAAGACAACCGCCCCGGTCATGGTGAAACATTTAAGTGTCAGCGCTGCGGTTATGAAGAAAATGCTGACATAGTAGGTGCAACAAATATAGCAATAAGATACCTTGTGGAAGTTCAACAGATGAACCTGAGAGGGCTGCTTGTCAACCAGCCTAATGCTCCCTGTCTACAAAAACAGGTAGAGCAAGCTCCTACCTCTATAGGTAGGAGCAGTTGACAGGTTGTGTAGTTCTGAGATACCTCGGGAAACTCATATTGCTGCATATGGCAGGAGAGCTGGGCCGAAACGTGAATGTGAAGGATGAAACGAGCGTGCAGGAGTTTACAAAGTGGTTAGGAGAAGAACTTTTTAAAATTGGACTGAAAGAAGCAATACGCAAAGCGGAATTCGAGAAATGGCTAAGAGCAGAGTGGGAAATAGACGAACCACCTGACAGTGCAGAATAACCCCGGCCTTAACTTTTTTCGAACACACAAAAAGCTCAGTCAGGCTTTCCATACAACCATTCCCTGCCAGAAGGTTAATAACTTCATGTTTTGGACAGTTCCAGAGGAAAGCTAACATTTATTCGCTTTTGAAAAGCAAAGTGTATGGTGAGCAGGGGTTTTCGGATGTGCGGGCAGGGACAGGAAACACAGAAAGCCAGAATCGTAGCAAAATAAGGGCTTCTAAATTGCGTTGAAAGTACCAGGGGATATTCTGATATGTCTCA
>WUQU01000371.1 GCA_009889605.1 Candidatus Bathyarchaeota archaeon
CGATTCAGCCACTTCAGAGCCAACGAAGATTAACTCAAACCTTTTCAAAGGCGGCTCCAAATTAGCTAAGGAAGAATATAGATTGAGTATCTTACTAAGCATTGAACGATCTATCTTGCGCGTCGACACTTCCACAAATACGTCGACATTATTCTTATCTCTCAGATGGAAGTCAACTGCGATATGCCCCGGAAGAGTTTCATTCATTGCTACCAGCGTATGACCAGCGAAAACTCTTAGGATTTCTCTCGAAACATATGCTTCTAAACTGCTCTCCGTCTTTAACATCACCATACCCATTAATGGCTGCAATCTTCATTATATTTTTTTCCATTTTTCTTAGTAAATTCCTTAAACACTACTAAGACTCTAATAAACAAAAATAACATTTTGAACCTACTCAGAACTGTTGTTACAGAAAAAAAGGGGACTTGCGGGAGATTTCGCCATTAACTCCGAAAATAGGGCAACCCCGCTAACGGTAACTACTGTAACTTCTTGAGATTTAAGGTTTAAAAAAGTATTTTGTCCGAGTGTTGCCATTGCATTGTAATGGTAAAGAAGAAGGGGGGAAAGTCGGAGGTTTTAAATGTTTACTTCTTTTCTTCTTTCTTTTCCTCCTTCTTTTCCTCTTTCTTCTTCTTGGGCATTAGGATCACCAAGTTTTTGGTGAAAAAGTCGTTAATATATTAACTTTTCTTTTTTACAAACGCGTGAGGAGGTTTTTGCTACAAATAGTTAAAAAATAATAATTTTGAAATGATTTCCTCTAAGTGAGGAATGCCCATGGAAAGAAAAAGTCCTCCGTATATTATTCCGTGGCGTTGCACCTTCACCTGCGACAGTGGCTGTGTGCATTGTGCCTCTGCAGATAAACCGCCTATGACAGACGAAATGAGTACTGCTAACGCCTTACGCATGATTGATCAAGTTTACGCTTTTGGGACTCAATGGCTTGGAATAAGCGGCGGGGAACCTTTTTTACGCAAGGATCTCTTTGAAATAGTGGGTTATGCTCGTAAAATTGGTTTAAATGTTAGCATAATAACTGGCGGCCGCCACCTTGACGATGAAAAGTTTGAGGCTGTTGTCAAAAATGAAGCACGCATTTCAGTCAGCATAGATGGCGCTGAAAAAACAAACGATTTAATTAGAGGAAAGGGCGCTTATGCGGATGCGGTTTCAGCGATTAAGAGGCTTTCACGTGAAGACTTGTTAAACTGTCTTGTTTACACTTTCGCCAACATCGGCGAGTCGGCGGCAAATGTTAATGAAAATGATATTGCCCATGTCTTGGACTTGGCAGCCGAATATGGTGCCAGATGGGTGATTTTTCATGGTTTTATTCCATACAGCAAAGATAAAAACACTCTTAAGGTAGATCCTACGCCTCAACAGTATGAGTGGGCTTGGAACAAGCTTTACGATTTACGCTCTGTTTACAAAGGTAAACCGGAAATCAACGTTTATCACCCGTCCTTCGCGCGTGTCGTAAAACAGAGGGGCTTAGCAGATTTTGACAGCTGGTATAACAACTTCTTTCTTGGCAGATGTGGTTTCGGTAAAATTATGAGCATCGCGGAAAACGGAGATATTATCCCATGCAGTTTTAACGATGTCTACAGGCTTGGAAATGTAAAAGAAAAGGCGTTAAACGACATTTGGAATGAAATGCAAACTTCAAATTTCTTCGCAAAAGTAAGAGAGAAGAACAGCTTGAAAGGCAAATGTGGGGTATGTGAGTATCGGGAAATATGTGGTGGATGTCGCACAGCTGCCTACTACTATACTGGCGACATTTTCGGCTCTGACCCTAGATGTGCTTACATTCCAAAAATCCTGCGGGAAAACCGAGAGTAAAACACCGCTAAAATAGCACTGCGTTTAACGGTTGCCTTCTTTAACGAAACCTAATCTTGAAATCATTGAATTTTAGCCTTTAATGGTGACATGCATGGTGGCAGACTTCGGTAAGCTCCTCAAGTTTGCCTTGCTTATACGCCTCAACAGCTTCTTTAACTGTGCCCGCGTTAGCTTTTAGAGCAGCTACTCCTGCAGCTTGGAAAGCGCTTAGTGCTCTTGGCCCCATTTCACGAGTAATTACAACGTTTGGTTTTAATTGTAGTATGCGGTCTGGCGGGTGTCCAGTTCCGCCGAAATGTTCACTTTCATTTGCCACTGCGTGGACGCTTACAATGCTACCGTCTTCGTTTAACTCTACAACAATGAAGCATGGTGTCCTCCCGAAATGTTCTGAAAGCCTTGCGCCAAGCCCACTTCCATCTTCAGCGGGAATAACAATCCTTTCCTTCAACTTTTCACCTCCCAATAAGATTTCTTCCAACGTCAACCTGCAAGCTCTATTATTCACCTTTCTTTAATGCTGTCTTGTCGTTTTTAGGCAAAAATTGCTTAGGCGTGATGTTCAAGTTTCAATTTTTTTGACTATTTCCATGAACGTTTTTGTTGCGGCAGAATTTGGGCGTCCCGTTATAAAGGGTATTCCGTTGTCTGAATAGCTGCAAATTTCAGGGTCTATTGGGATTCTCCCCAGAAACGGAACTGCAAATTTTTCGGCAATTTTTTGTCCACCGCCAATTTTGAAAATGTTAACTTCAGTTCCGCATTTGGGGCATATGAAACCGCTCATGTTTTCAATTATGCCAATCACTGGAACGCCTAGCTGTCTAGCGAATGTTACAGCTTTATTCACGACACTCTCGGAGACTTCAGAGGGCCATGGTGACTATGACTACGCCGTCTATGTCGGGAATTAGTTGCAGAACGCTTAATGGCTCGTCACCGGTTCCTGGCGGTAGATCCACAAACAAGTAGTCAAGCTCTCCCCACGTGATGTCGGATAAAAACTGTTGAATAACTCTCATTTTTAAGGGTCCACGCCAAATCACTGGCGCCTCGTCGTTTGGAAGCAGGGAATCCATAGAAACAACCTTTATCCCTAACGGTCCCGTAACTGGAAATATTAGCCCCGCGGGTATTGCTTGAAGCCTTTGGCCTTTAAGTCCAAGCATTTTTGGAACACTTGGGCCATGTATGTCAGCGTCCAATATGCCAACCCGGTTAGCGTGGTCGTGCATTGCAAAGGCCATGGCGAGATTTACGGTTACTGTGCTTTTTCCAACGCCGCCTTTACCGCTTATAACCGCTATTTTATGCTTTATCTTACTTATATGCTGTTTAAGCTTCTGCTCTTGCTCCCACTTTTCCTTTTGGGGGATCCGAACATTCATTCATTTTTGAACATGATTCACATTCGCCGCTGCATCCTGTGCTCATGCATGTTCCTCTTTCACGTTTTAATCTAATTGTGGAAGTATAGTTTGTGTATCAAACTATATTAATACTTTATGTTTAGGAAATAAACAGAGGATCGATCGAACATTGAACGATGTTGACAGAAAGATAATCTCAAGGCTTCAAATTGACGGAAGAACCACATTGGAAGAGCTTGCCAAAAATGTTGGGTTCACAAGCATGGGAGCAAAGAAAAGGCTGCAAAGGCTTATCCAGCAAGGCGCCATAAAGGTTTCTGCTTCACTTAACCCCTTCTACTTCAAACTTCACCCAGCCGTGGTTCTATTAGAAATGGAAAACGCCGACGCCATGCAAAGACTTCTGGAACGCTTCAAAGACTGCCCAAGAGTCGTACAAATTTTTAAGACGATAGGCGGCTACAACCTAATCGCCCTAGTTGTTGCGGAAAACCAAGACACTCTAGAAAGCATATCAATAGAGAAATGTTCTCTCAGAAGCAGTGTGGGCATACGGAGGTCAGAATTCTACCCCATAGGCGAGGTTCACTTTTCACCCTTCCTCCCCGTAAGAGAATACTTGACCCATAAGGGTAAAGAGACCGCGCCATGCAATGTTGATTGTAGACCTTGCATGAGATACGTAAATGGGAAATGTGTGGGGTGCCCAGCAACCCTCAATTATAAAGGAACCCTTTAAGGAGAGTCGCCAACATGCTTGAAGACAACAAGGCATTTCCTCAAAATCTCAAAATCAGAGAAGCTGAAAAAGTGGAAATAACCAGTTTAATGGATAACTCTGTAGATTTTTTATCAACCGTTCGAAGAAAAGAAGTTAAAAGTGTTAGAGAGTGGACTAAGAAGCTTTTTCGACTTCCAATAGCTGAACATGGGTTTTCAATGCTTATCCGAGTTTCTGATGGGAAAGGGTTTCATAGCGTGCTATTTGATGCGGGCATCAGCCCCAACGGCGTGGTGATAAACGCGAAAAGAATGGGGATACGCTTGGCGGAAATAGAATGTATAGTTCTTTCCCATGGGCATTATGACCATTTCGGCGGATTAAAAGCCATAGTTAAAGCCGTAAGGAAGGATAACTTGCCAATAATAGTGCATGAAGAGATGTTCAAAAGGCGGGGCGTAGCCAACCCAGATGGAACCATAAGAGAATACCCCGCGTTCCCAACAGAAGAAAGAGTAAAGCCCGCCAAATACATCAAAACCAAGCAACCCAGCCTAATAGCAGAAAATCTTATACTTGTCACAGGTGAAATCCCGAGAACAACAAGTTTCGAGAAAGGATATCCTCAACACAGAGCCTTCGTAAACGGCGAGTGGCAGCCTGACCCCCTTATATGGGACGACCGTGCCCTTGTAATTAGCATCAAAAATAAAGGCTTAGTCATTGTATCTGGGTGTGCCCATGCGGGAATAGTAAATACAATACTTTACGCGCAGCAACTTACTGGAATAAGGGCGGTTTACGCTGTACTGGGGGGATTCCATCTTGCGGGAAAAGAATCTGAACCGCGTATTAATCAAACAGTAGAAGGGTTGAAAAAAATGAACCCCAACATGGTGGCGCCTTCGCACTGCACGGGCTGGCGGGGGATTTACGCAATAGCCAAAACAATGCCAGAAGCCTTCGTCTGGAACAGTATTGGAAACCTTTACACGCTTTAATTCGTTTAATTATTAAAACCGAAAGGGTTAATTCTTTTTTAAGTTGAAAGTTGAGTTGAGTGGAGGGATAACGTGAAAACTTATTTGACAGTTTGGTTTTACAGTGAAGGCGCAAGTCCCATGGAGGTTGTTGAGAAGCTTCGTTCCATGGGATTTAAACCTTTGAGAGGTTATCATGACCATGTTTATGATTGGGGGAGAAAAGTTGAGCTTGTAGATGTGCTTCAACTCGCTAATAAAGTTCATGAAACCCTTAAGGGAATGAAAGTTTTTTACAAGCTGGAGACAGAATAAAAGGGCGTTTTTTGGCTTTTGCAGCTTTGTAAAAGTTGCTGAGCAAACACAAGGATGTAAACCATTTATACCAATTTGCACACATGTTTTATGGTAGCGTGTTATAAATGCTTGTCACAAACAGAGATTTGTTGTTAGCTGCAAAACGGGAAGCCTATGCTGTTGGCGCTTTCAACATTCAAAATCTGGAGAGTTTGCTGGCGGTTGTAGAGGCTGCAGTTGAAGAAAAATCGCCTGTAATTGTCGCTGTAACTCCAAGCGCTATAAAGTACGCTGGATTAAACTATCTTGCCAAATTAGTTAGAAGCGCTGCTGAGTCTTCGCTTGTGCCCATGGCGCTTCACCTTGACCATGGAGAGGACCTTGAAACTGTTTCTAAATGTTTGGATGCAGGGTTCACTTCAGTTATGATTGACGGTTCCCACTTGAAGTTTGAGGATAACGTTGCCATAACAAAACGCGCGGTAGATTTAGCCCATCCGAAAGGGGTTTCAGTTGAAGGCGAGCTGGGAAGACTTGCAGGTGTGGAAGAAAAAACCGTCGAAGAAAGAGAAGCCCTCTTAACTGATCCGCAAGATGCCGAAAAGTTTGTGAGGCTTACTGGGGTGGATGCGCTTGCAGTTTCTATAGGTACTTCTCATGGAGCTTACAAGTTTAAGGGTGAACCCCAACTTGATTTTGAAAGGCTTAGTCTTATCCGTGAAAAAGTTGACGTGCCGCTGGTGCTTCACGGCGCGTCGGGCGTTCCACAATGGATTGTTGAAAAAGCTGCAAAATACGGTGCTCAGTTAGCCGGGGCTAAGGGCATACCAGAGGAGCATATTAAGAAGGCCATTTCGCTGGGGATAACGAAAATAAACATTGACACTGATTTGCGGCTTGCTTTTACTGCTACGGTACGCGAAGTCTTGGCCACCAACCCAAAAGAGTTTGACCCGCGGAAAATTTTAGGCCCGGCTAAAGAAGCCATGAAAGAGGTTGTTAAGGCTAAGATGCGCTTATTCGGAAGTTCGGGAAAAGCATAAGAAGGGAGCGAGCCTAAGTGAAAGTTGGCATTTTAAGCGGCGGTGGAGACGCTCCGGGAATTAATGCGGTTATAAGGGCAGTTGCCAGAAGGGGAATTCAATCTTACGGCGACAAGGTTGTAGGCATAAGGGATGGTTGGCGCGGCCTCCTCGAAGGCACATTCATGGCCCTTGATTTAAGCACTGTTTCCGGAATTTTGCCCCGCGGAGGCTCCATATTAGGCACTTCTAGAACTAATCCTTTCAAGAGGGATAAAGGGCCCGAACAAATAATGGAGAACACGGCTAAGGCGGGTTTGGAGGCTGTTATAGCAATAGGTGGCGATGACACTTTAAGCGTTGCCCACAAAATGGCGGATTACGGGCTTAAGTGTGTAGGCGTACCTAAAACCATAGACAACGATTTGGTGGGCACTGACTACACTTTTGGTTTTAATACTGCGGTGGCCATAGCCACGGAAGCCCTTGATAGACTGCATACAACAGCAGAAGCCCATAACAGAGTTATAATCTTAGAGGTTATGGGCCGCTACACTGGGCATATAGCCTTAGAAGCTGGTTTGGCTGGAGGCGCCGACGTCATTTTAATTCCAGAAAAGCCTTTTGACATAGAGGAAGTCTGCGAGTATATCCGTCGTAGGCAGAAGCGTGGCAGAAACTTCAGCCTCATCGTGGTTGCAGAGGGCGCCAAGCCTAAAGGCGGAAAGGAAATAGTTTACAGCGAAAGCATAGACGAGTTCGGTCACATAAGCCTAGGCGGCGTGGGCTATTATCTTGGAAAAGAAATTGAAAAATGCACTGGCATAGAAACGCGGGTTGTGGTTTTGGGGCATCTTCAACGCGGCGGCTCACCAACAGCCTTTGACAGAATATTGGCTACAAGGTTTGGAATAGCCGCCATAGACCTTGCGCATGAAGGAAAGTTTGACTGTATGGTGGCGCTTCAAGGAAACAAAATTGTTTCTGTGCCGCTCAAGGATGTTGTAGGTAAAAGGAAAACCGTTGACATGGAACTTTACGACATAGCCAGCGTGTTTTTCGGCTAAAATAACTTTTTGTGAAAGGCTTTGGGAAGGCGTGTAAAAGGATAAATGGTTGAAATGGGAATTTATTATATGGGTTAAACCTATGCCCATATACGTTCTTCTTTCAACCCTAACGCCTGACGGAAGGAAAACAATTAAGGAAAGGCCGGAGAGGATAAAGGAGGTAAACAAGGAAATAGAGGCTTTCGGCGTTAAAGTTCTCTATCAATACGCGGTGCTAGGCCCTTACGACTTCGTCAACATTGTTGAGGCGCCAAACAATGAGGTGGTTATCCGCGTTTCTGTGGAGCTTGGATCTCGTGGAACAGTGAAAATTATGAGCATGCCAGCCCTGCCCATAGACGATTTCATAGCCATGCTAAAGAAAAAATAGCATGCACATTATCTTCTCCCTTTTTTTCTAAGCTTGTGAGGCTTTTGAGGCTTATGAAACGAGAGGAAACTCATTAGGGTCTAGGTTGCCAGAACTTTTGCCAAGTTGAGCAGTTCTAAGTTTAATGGTTTTTCATTTTTGCATGAGTCTTCAAGGTCTATGCTTGTGATTTCACCTTTCTGCAAGCCCACAACACGGTCTCCAATGTTTTGCGCTAGAAGGTTTACAGCTTCGTTGGCGAATAGGCTTGCCAAGAGGCGGCTTCGGGCTGTTGGGCTTCCACCTCTCTGAGCATAGCCCACTATGCTTAGGCGGACTTCTGCCCCGGTGTTTTCCTCGATTTCTTCAGCGAGTTTACGTGTGTCGCCTATGCCTTCTGCAGCCACAATTATGCCAGACTTCTTCCCTTTCGCAGCATTCGCCTTAACAGTTTCAAAAACTTCATTTTTATCGTAGGCAACCTCTGGAACGAGGATCACTTCGGCTCCGACTGTCAAGCCTACAGCCAAAGCCAGAAAACCTCTTTTTCGGCCCATGACCTCTACAACGAATACTCTTTCATGGGATATGGCAGTGTCCTTAATCTTGTCGACTTCAGCCACACAAGTGTTTACTGCCGTGTCAAAGCCTATGGTTTCTTCTGTACCGTAAACGTCGTTGTCTATTGTTGCTGGCACCCCGACGACTAAAACGTCTGTCTCACGGCTTAATGCCAAAGCGCCGCGGAAAGAACCGTCACCGCCAATAACCACTAAACCGTCCACCTTGTCAGCGGCGAGATTCGCAGCAGCCTTCCTAACGCCATCAAGCGTTTTGAACTCTGGACACCTCGAAGTCAAAAGAATGGTGCCGCCAGACCGAATTATTCCGCCTACAGAACGGGGATCCAAACGCCTAAAATTGTTCTTTATTAGGCCTTCCCACCCTCTTTCGAAGCCTAAAACTTGAAAGCCTTTCGCGTAAGCAGTGCGGACAACCGCCCTTATGGCCGCATTCATTCCAGGCGCATCCCCGCCACTCGTAACCACGCCTATTGTTTTCAACAGTCTTACCCTCCTTTTCTGCAAAACCTTAAACCACTAATCGTTCAGTAAAATAAATGGTTTCCCTATACAAACTGGAGAATAAAAGTATGGACGCTATAATTGTGCTGGTTACAACTTCAAGCAAACAAGAAGCAGAAAAAATAATCCAATCTTTACTGGAAGAAAAACTTATCGCATGCGCCAACATAATCGGCCCAGTTCACTCTCTTTTCTGGTGGCAAGGCAAAATCGACACGGCACAAGAGCACTTAATCTTAATGAAAACCCGGAAAGACTTATTTGATAAGCTTTCTGAAAGAGTGAAAGCCCTGCACAGCTATGAGGTTCCAGAAATAATAGCCCTGCCCATAGTGGAAGGAACAAAGGATTACCTAGAATGGCTGAACAAAAGCTTAGGATAAAGTTTTATAGTTTTGTTCCGCTCATGAATGTTTTGGCGGTGGGTCTTAGGCGGGGGGCTAGGGGTCCCCTGAACCGTAAACCCTCTATAGGACGGGCCGAAAGCTGGGGCTGAGGCGCTTGTGGCCGCCTAAACCCTTCACTTCCGAAGCAGTGACTACCCGTCCCTTGGGGCTGACGGGCGCTGAGCAGCTTCCGTAGGGAAGCCGACTTCAGCGTTTGCCAGGCGAATCTGGCCAGGCCCGGGAGGGAGCAACCTAAGCTTGGACGTTCAGCGCTCAAGGGGGTGCGGGTACGAGTGTAGGGCTTGAGGGGGTTGGCGGATTCTAGGCGTCGAACCTCAGTGACCCGCCGCCGCTTCTGAAAACCGCATTTAAATTTTTATCTGATGAAGGCTATTTTAATGGTGGAGGATGGTTTTGGGTTTTCCTGAAAGGTTCCTTTGGGGAGTTTCTGAGAGTGGTTTCCAGTTTGAAATGGGCGACTCGGCGGGTAAAAATGTCGACGCTAACACTGACTGGTTTGTCTGGGTGCATGACACTGAAAACATAAAGCGTGGTATAGTGAGCGGTGACTTGCCGGAAAACGGTGTAAACTACTGGAACATGTATGCGAAGGATCATGAAGCCGCTAGAAGGCTTGGGTTAAACGCTTACCGTATCGGCTTAGAGTGGAGCAGAATTTTCCCAAAAAGCACCACGGCCGTCGAAGTTGGAGTTGAAAGGGCTTCGGACGGCAACATTTCCAAAGTGGATGTGGACACTAATGCCATAGAAGAGCTGGAAAAGTTGGCGGATGAAGAGGCGGTAACCCATTACAGGCGCATTATAGAAGATTTGAGAGAGAAGGAATTCAAGGTTTTCGTCTGTCTAAACCATTTCACGCTTCCCCTATGGCTTCACGACCCGCTGGCAGTGCGGGCTACAAAACTTAAGAAAGGCCCGAAGGGATGGGTTGAAGAAAACGCCATAATCGAATTCGCCAAGTATGCGGCTTACATGGCTTCACGTTTAGGCGACATCGTCGACAATTGGGCAACATTCAACGAGCCCATGGCGGTATGCGAGGCCGGCTACATGATTCCAGAGTCCGGGTTTCCTCCGGGGGTAAACAGCTTTAAAGCTGCTATGAGGGCGGCTAAGAACATGGTTGTGGCGCATGCCTGTGCATATAATGCCATAAAAATATTTGACACTGTAAAAGCAGAGGATGCCAGTTCAAGTCCGGCGAATGTAGGCCTTATTCACAATGTAATTCCAACCATGCCATTAAACGAGAAAGAAAAGCGTCATGTTGAGGCTGCAAGGTTCATGGATAACCTGCATAACCAGTTTTTCCCGAGGGCTGTTGCAGAAGGTTGGCTTGACGAAAACTTAAACGATGTAAAAGAGAAAAAGGAAGCGAAAGAGTACCTTAAACAGCGTGTTGACTGGCTTGGGGTAAACTACTACACACGGTTCGTCCTTAAAGGGAAAAGGAACTTGTTGGCTAGGCTTTTTGCCGGAATCCCAGCGGTTCCAGAAATAGTGCCAAATTATGGATTCGGGTGTCCGCAAAACAGTCAATCAGCCGATGGAAGGCCAACATCAGACTTGGGCTGGGAAATTTACCCAGAAGGACTTATTGACGCCTTAAAATCCATGACTAAATACGGAAAATCTCTTTACGTAACAGAAAATGGAATAGCCGACGCAGAAGACAAGCTTAGGCCAAAATTCATTGAAAACCACTTGAAAGTCTTGGAAAAGGCGGTTAGCGAAGAGAAAATTGATGTTCGTGGCTATTTTCACTGGGCTTTGACGGACAATTACGAGTGGGCTAAAGGCTTCCAAATGAAGTTCGGCTTATTCGCCGTCGACCTTAAAAGCAAAAAACGGGTGAAAAGGAAAAGCGCAGACCTTTACAAGAAAATAATAGCAAAAGGAGTTACCTAGGTTTTGGAGAGCCGTTACGCTTCACCAAGTCCACAATTAAACCCATAAGTAAAACTGCCAAAGAAAACCACACAACTATTACATAGGCATATGACAACATTTCATCAACAACGCTTCCACACGCTGCAATATGGCAGATTCTCTCAACAAAATAAGTATGCCATTGAAAAGTCCTATTACACCCCCATGAAAATGAAACCGCTATGGCCGTGCACCCATAGCCCTTTCGAGTCATTTCAGGCACTACACGAAGAAACCAGTAAAACAGTATTTGGAAAAGCAATAAATGTTTTCGACGCAATTCTAAACGGTGGGTTTAAACATGCCATTCAACGAGCTTCGGCGGGATTATTTGCTTGACCGTTGGGTTGTCATAGCAACCGAGCGGGGCAAAAGGCCAACAGATTTCGCTAAAAAAGAAACTGCCCAAGCCAGAACCGGCGTGTGCCCTTTTTGCCCTGGAAATGAGCATATGACTCCGTCAGCCGTGCTTGTCTATCTTGAATCCCACGGAAAAATTGAGAAGACGAAGGATGAAGACGATTTTAGGCATAGGAACTGGATTATTCGCTGTTTTCCAAATCTTTATCCCGCTTTCGCTCCGCCGAAAGAAAAAACAGATGAATGGCAAACTTTGGGAAGCCGCGGTTTTGCAGCTGCTGTTGGACATCATGAAGTCCTAATAGAGTCTCCTATTCACGACGAACACCCTTCAGACGCTAGGATTCCGCAACTTGTGCACGTGGTAAACGCTTATTTGGATAGGCTGCGCGAACTTTCATCGAAGTCCTATGTGAGGTATGTTTCCATATTTCGCAATTATGGCCTCGAAGCTGGAGCTTCGCTTTCCCACGCCCACAGCCAAATAATCGCAACTCCCTTCATTCCGAGAATCTTGAAGGAAGAGTTGAAAGCCGGCAGAAAATTTTGGCGGGAAAAAGGCGAATGCATCTTCTGTAACATCATAGAAAAAGAACGCAACAGCCAACGCTTTATAACGGAGAACTCTGACTTTACAGTTTTCGCCCCCTATGCAAGCATAAATCCCATGGAATTTTGGATTTTCCCCAAAAAACATAAGGCTTCTCTTCTTGAAATTTCTGAAACAGAAGTAGAAAACTTGGCTAAGACGTTAAAATTGTGCCTAGGCGGGCTTAAAAGTCTTTTAAATGATCCCCCATACAACTTTGGATTTCACATAGCGCTAAACAAAGACGCTGAACCCTATTATCATTGGCACTTGGAGGTTTACCCAAAACTTGCAGTATGGGCCGGGTTCGAAAAAAGCACAGGAGTATACATAAACACTGTTTCGCCGGAAGCCGCAGCTGAAAGCCTTAGAAAAGCCATCTCAGCCTAGCAATGCGGAGATTTCTCTTTCATGTTTAGGTCTTATCTGCATTATGTCTTCGATGTAAGCCCTTAAAGGTTCAGCTATGCTCCAGGCTTGGGCGATGCATCCCCTTGGGTTGTGAGGGGGGTCTCCGTCAAAAATTTCGCTTATTGTGCCAAGTCCCGCCTTAAAAACCTGTTCAGTGAACAGAGGCAAGAGAAAGTTTTTCAAGGCGTATTCGCGTCTAAAATCCGCATAACCTTTAGTTTTAAGGAAAGCCGTCGTGAAAGGCCCTAGAAGCCAAGGCCAAACGGTCCCATTATGGTAGGCTTTATCTCGGCTTCGCCTATCTCCAAAATACACGCCTACATACCGTGGGTCGCTTCGTGCAAGAGTTCTTAATCCATACGGTGTCAAAAGTTCCTTATACACCAAGTCGACGATTTTTTCGCTTTTAAGGCTATCAAGCATTGTGAAATCCAGGGAAACCGCGATAATCTGGTTAGGTCTTATGGAAGCGTCTCCGATGCCACTTTCGTCAACCACATCAAACAAGCAGCTTTTACCCGTATTCCAGAACTTTTCATTAAAACTTTTTTTGGCGTTTTCAGCTAAATGTGCAAACTTTTCAGCTTCGCCTTCTTCTTTGAACTTTTTAGCCAAAACCTCCAACGTCTTCAGCATGTTATACCATAAGGCTTGAACTTCAACTGCTTTACCGGCTCTGGGCGTTAAAGGCTGATTATCAACAACGGTGTCCATCCAGGTAAGTTGAGGACCGTGCAAAAGAAGACCATCACTGTCAACGCGTATGTTGAAGGCTGTCCCCTTCAAAAGGCTTTCAAACATTGATTTTAGGTCTTCCCAAAGATTCGCCTCGACAAATTTGAAATCGCCTGTATACTTCAAGTATTGCAAAACGGCGTTCACATACCAAAGTGTTGCATCCACAGAATTGTAAACGGGCTTTGCTTCTTGGTCTGAAATGAAGTTTGGAATCAAGCCGTCTCCACGGTGTTTTTTAAAGGTTAAGAAAGTTTGCCTTGCATCCTCAAACCTTCCAGTTACAAGCATTAAACCCGGAAGTGAAACAAACACGTCTCTGCCCCAATCCTCGAACCAGTGGTAGCCAGCAATTACGGATTTGGAAACTTCATCAATGCTTCCAACTATAAACGCGTCGACAGCCAAAACAATCCAGTTTAGCCAATTTTCAATGTTAAGACTTTTGCTTGTATTGTAAAAATTTGTTAACAAACTTTCATAGTGTTCCACGGTTTTATCGTACAAGGCTTCAATGTCGTATGTTGTGGCAGGCATCTCGCTTGAAATTTTCAATGCTTGCTCTTCATTTTCGCTGGCAAACGCTGTCACCGCAAACTTTGCAGATTTTCTGTCGATGTTTATTTCGAAAAATCCAGGCTGATGCCAGTCGTCTAGGAAGCTTTCTCCACGGGAAAATTCCTCTCTGAAGTAAATTTTTTCAACCCATTTTTCCATTGGAAAATAAATTCCGTCTGTAGCCTCCATAATCAATTTAGAATGAGGAGCATCAACATTAATAACCGATTTTTTTCTTTGCGGCTTTTGGGTGAAATTTAATGGGTTTCTCCATCTATCTACTACTGAATGAAAATGTCTACACGTTATAAGGGGATAAATGCGCATTTTTACTTCTAAGTCGCCCTTTTTGAACACCTCGTAAAGGATTATTGCAGCATTCTTTTCACGGGGCATAAAAATTGTTTTCTGAACCTCAACATTTTCAATTGCGTAAACGTATTTTGGAAAGGGCAGAAGGGAGAACCTTTTGAGAAACATATAACCTTTGGGGAAAATCCCGCTTTGAAATTCGTTGGAAAACAAGGGATAAAAACTGTTCCCAACTATCAATTCTTCGTCTAGTTTTGCCAGGCAAAGCCTTCGGTCTCTCGGCGGATGAAAAGCGGCTACAAGCAGCCCATGATATTTCCTAGTGTTTAAGCCTAAAACCGTTGAAGACGCGTAACCTCCCAAACCGTTAGTTATAAGCCACTCTTTTTCAAGGGCAGCGTCAACTTTCGAAAGCATTTCCTTACGTATACTCATAGATGGAACTTTCATTTACGGCATCAACTTGGCCACGTTTTTATTCCTAGGCACGGCGAAAAAGTTTGCCACGGGTTCGCATTTAGTTCTGAAAAGAAGCGCATGCGGTCTTTTCAAATTGTATTCCGTGAGGGTTTCGGCGTATCCCATGCCCTTGGCGAAAACCATGTCTACGGAACCATACATGTCTAGGAACTCGGTTGAAACTTCTTTTAGGGCAAAGCCAACAGCATCTGTGCCCGTGGTTATTACCTTGTCTGCAATTTTAGTCATGCCAGAAATTTCAGCGTCCTCTAACGTTGCGTCGTTAATTATTGGGCCGCCTTTAACCGCCACATAAACCGTTAAACCCATATTTTTTAGCTGTTCAACAAGCAGTGTGTCAAAAACAATTTCACCAGCATTGTCTGTGAGATAGAGAATTTTATTGGAATTTTTTGCTATTTCGTAAATGCGGTTAATGTCGTCGATAACCAAGTCTTTTCCAGCGTCTCTCAAAATTTTCCTCAACCCTCTAAAAGTGAACTTGTGCCCCGGAATATCTAGCTCCATGATGTTTCCCACTATAGCGCATAGGCAGGCTTTTTTGAATCGGTCTTGCTGGGTATAGCCTTCTTCAACAAGTTTTCTCGCGTAAGGCAAAAGCTTCAAAGCGTTTTCATTGCATATCCGTTTATTCCTCTTATATGGATCGCTGGAGCCGGTCACCATTTTTATTAAGCGGTCTCTCTTTGTGCCTAGCTCTGCTGGAACAGCGGTTGGTTTAAATTCTTTGTTTAGAAGGCGAATAATTTCAGCCATGGCCCTAAATCGTAATGCAGGGTTGTTTGTGGCTTCTTTAGCCTCGGATAGGCCTCTGCTTAGGAGGCATTCAGCGCAGTCGGCTTCAACCTTCAAGGGATTGTTTCTCCTGAATCTTTGCTGCTTCGGCAAATTCCCGCAAAACTCTATATGGGTCTTTCGCTTTCACAACGCCGCTTGCAACAAGCACTCCTTGGGCGCCAAGTCTCAAAGCAGCGGCCACGTCTTCTCCGCGGCTTATGCCGGCTCCACATAACACCGTGACTTTTTGGTTTATTTCCCTCACAAGCTTAACAGTGTCTAAAACTACTTCAGGCTTCGCCCTTGAAACCGCTATCCCTGTGCCAATAAGCTCTGGAGGTTCAATGGAGATTGCGTCGGGGTTTAGGGCTGCCGCAGCTGCGCTTACTGTTTGGTTGTTTGCACACACAACTGAAACAAGATTTTTCTCGCAGGCTACACGGATAATGGCGTCAATATCTGAAAGTTTAAGCCGCCTTTCAGAATGATTTATAAGGGTTCCTACGGCGCCGGCTTCCTTAACAGCATCTGCAAGCACGTGTCCAGTATAACTTCCTGGCGCTATGGGGTCGACGTGTTGAGCAAATACAGGTGTGTCGGTTGCAGAGGCCACAGCAGCTATATCCGTGAACTGGGGGGCAACCCCGATGGAAACTCCGGTTTCCAAGCTTACTTTTTCAGCTTTTTTGGCCAGTTCCACAGCCTTTTTGCCTGTCGCCTCCAAATACGTTTTAAAGTTAACAATAATTAATGGAGTGGAAAGTTTTTTGGGCAAGCGTGTCACCTAGGTTTGGGTTAATGTTAGGCTTTCAAGCATAATATTGTTTTGGAATAAAAAGATAAAAAAGGTGTTGAAACATCATTCTTTCTTGCCAGGCACGAAGACTGCCGCTGCGACTACTGTTGTCCACAAGCCGTTTTTGTCTCCTGTGGCAGACTGCGTTATATTTGTAGTCTTTATTATCAAGCCGCTGGTTTTGAATAGTTGTTTCCGTTCGTCCCAGGCAGTTTCAGGGTCGAAGGGTATACCCATGGTTGTCGCCAACATGGTTGCAGCTAAATCCTCTGCGTAGTCTCCAGCAGCCTCGTCTGTTTGCCCAAAAGAATGATGTTCTGAAAGGTATCCATAATTGTTTTTGCCGGAAGGTATCGCTACGCCTATGGAAGCCGCGATAAGCCTATGGGGTTCGTTTGTTGAGTTTCTAGCTAGAACAACGAAAGTTATCTCTCCGGGGCTTATCATTTTTAAACCCTTTTCCTTTGGGATAAGCTTACAGCCCGGAGGCACTATGCTTGAAACATTAACTAGGTTGCACTGTTGTATACCAGCGTTTCTCAGGGCTAGCTCGAAAGACTGGAGTTGCTCTTTGTGTTTTCCAACGCCTTTTGTTAGGAAGAAATATTTGGGAATCATTTCGAAGTAAGTTGCAATATGCTCTTTATATTAATTTTATGTTTTTATTGAGTTATATGAAGATTGCGATTCTGCATTTTAGAAGGGGAAAAGCATAACAGAAGTCTCAGTCATATTTCCTTTGAGGTTTAACAGGGTGCCATCTCAACAAACCGTGTTTAGAGACGAAACTAAGCTTGACATAAACTATGTACCTCATAGGCTTTTGCATAGGGAGAAAGAGATACGGCTTCTCCAAGAATTTTTCAACTTTTTCTTGCATGCTCCCGGAAAAATGGCTCAGCGAGTCCTCATAGCCGGTGATGTGGGCACTGGAAAAACAGCGCTTGCTCAACGGTTCGGGCTGAACATCACAGTGGAGGCTAGACAGCGGGGGATAAACCTTCACTATGTACATGTCAACTGTCGGCAACATCGAGGAAGTCTCTTTCTCATCTTACACCAGACAGTGTCTGTTTTTCATCCAAACTTTCCAAAAAGGGGATTTTCCGCCGAAGAACTCTTACAAATTCTTTTACAGGTCTTAGAGGAGCAGAACGCTTATGTGATTTTAACTTTAGACGAGTTTGAAAGCCTAATAGAAAGGGAAGGCTCCGAAGCCGTTTACAAACTCACTCGCCTACAAGAGGCAAGGCTGGATAAACCCCGGAGAACATCATTGATATGCGTTTTAAAGAACATAAAAACTGTTGAAAACCTAGACCCCAGCACAAGAAGCACATTGCAGTCTAATATAGTTCGCTTAGAAAGGTACACGCATGAACAGCTTGTAGACATAGTCAATGACAGGGTTCAACTTGCCTTTAGACCTTTAACAGTTCCAGAAGACACTGTAAACCTAATCGCTGAACTTGCCTACTCGGAAGGTGGAAACGCCCGCTTCGCCATAGAGCTCCTTTGGAGAGCTGGAAAATACGCGGATGCAGAAGACTTAGGCAGGGTTACCCCTGAATGCGTACGAAGGGCGGTGTCAGCCATATACACGTTATCGCGGAAAAGCGACTTAGCTAGCCTAAACTTGCATGAAAAACTCTTTCTGCTGGCAATTGCCAGAGTCTTCAAAGAAAATGATCGTGCTTATGTTTCTCTAGCGGAAGCTGAGCAGGCTTATGCTGTTGTATGTGAGGAATTTAATGTGCAGACCTATACGCACACGCAGTTGTGGAAGTATTTGCAGATGCTTTCAGCTCTGGGCATAGTGAGAAAAAGTGTTTCAACAGTTGGGCAGCGGGGAAGATCAACTCTAATTTCTCTTCCAGGAATCCCAGCCTATGAACTTGAAAAAGAGTTAATGGCGCTTCTGGAAAAGCAAGAAGCCCAAGAACCGACTTAAGGGGTCATTATGGATGCGAATTGTCCACTATGCAGTTTAAATTTGAAAGAGGAAAAAGTTTTCTATGAAGATGATTCCTTCATTGTTTTAAGAACAAAAAAGTTGAAGGGACACCGAGAAAGGATCATGATAGTTTACAAGCGGCACCAGTGCACAATATCTGAACAAGAATATGCCCGCGCCTTAAAAATACTTTCAGAAATAGGGAGAGAGGTGTTCAAATACACCCCGAAATTTGTCGTCTTGGATTCAACTTTCGCTTCAATAAACAACCATTGGCATTTAGTTGCCTCAGACCTCGACCCAAAAAGCGAAGACTTCAACCAGATCTTAGCTACAAAGTGGATCAAAGTTGTAGACAACGTATTCATCGATTAAGCTTAAATAATATGAAGCGTGATTCTACGCGATATGCAGATGGAAGAAGTTTTGGGAAGCAAGGCACGTTTAAAAATACTTAAAATACTATTTCATGTAGGCGAGCTTAACGTTTCTGAAATTGCCCGAAGGCTTGGAGCAAACCACAAAACCACATTAGCACACTTGAAAATTTTGGAGAACGAAGGAATTCTTCAACATAAAACCTTTGGCAGAATTCGAATTTACAGGTTTAATGAAGGCTCTCAAAAGGCTAGGACTGTAAAAAATTTTATTGACGCATGGGAAAATGCTGAAAAACAGTAGGGCGAACACGTTCAGAATCATTAAATAGAATCAGGACGTTACATTAACAAGTCTTCAGCTCTGAATTATACAAGGGGCCGCGAGGCGTTTAACATGGCGATGGTGGACATAACTGGAAAACCAAAAGTCTTTCGAGAAGCAACAGCCACTGGAAAAATTAAACTAAAACCAGAAACCATAAGCTTGATAAAAAGTGGTAAAGTGGAAAAAGGGGACCCATTATACACGGCTAAGGTTGCAGGAGTTTTAGCTGCAAAAAAAACAAGCACCCTAATCCCCTTTTGCCATCCCTTGCCGCTGACAAACGTGAAGGTGGAAATAGAAATAATAGACGAGTCAACTATCCAAGTTTCCTCCACCGTCAAGACCGAGGCGCAGACTGGCGTTGAAATGGAAGCCCTCACGGCAACCTCTATCGGTCTTCTAACAATTTGGGACATGGTTAAGCAGTACGAGAAAGATGCGGATGGCCAATATCCCCATACTGTTATTGAGAATATTCGTGTTGTAAAAAAGGTGAAGGAAAGGCCCTAGAAATGAGTGAAAGCTCTAAAAGGCACAAGGCTGAAGCCCCTAAAAAACTAAGGTTCGGCATTTTTGTATGCAGCACATCCCGTTATAACCAGTTAAAGAAAGGTGAGAAGTTTACAGACGAGTCTGGCGACTTAATGGAGAAAATGATAAAGAGCTCTGGGCATACAGTCGCATTTCGTATGCTTATTTCCGATGATAAGACTTTGATTGAAGAAGGCGTAAGATACGCGTTGGAATCCTCTGATGTAGACGCTGTGGTTTTTTGCGGTGGCACAGGAATAGCCCCCTCAGACGTCACCATAGAAACGGTTTCTCCTTTCCTGGAAAAGGTTCTTCCGGGTTTCGGGGAAATCTTCAGACTTTTAAGTTATAACGCGATTGGGTCGGCTGCTGTTTTGTCAAGGGCAGTTGCAGGCGTGGCTAAAGGCAAAGTTTTCTTCTGTATTCCAGGTTCCATGGACTCTGTTAGGCTTTGTTTTGAAAAGCTTATATTGCCGGAAGCAGCGCACATCGTTAAGCACGCGCGGGAATAACGATGGTGCTCACAGACCCCTACGGACGCCCACTGTTAAACTTACGCATAGCCCTAACAAAACCATGCAACCTGCATTGCAGCTACTGCCATGGAGAAGGCGAAGACAAAAACATAGAAAATCCTACACGCGAAATGACATGTGAAGAAATCATCCGCATAGCCAAAATCGCCACAAGCCTAGGCATTTCAAGAATTAAACTCACAGGCGGAGAACCTCTATTAAGAAAAGACATCTTGCAAATCGTTAAAGGCATCGCAAGCCTTCAGGGATTAGAAGAACTTTCCATGACAACCAACGGAACCCTTATTGCCCCAATAGCCAAAGAGCTACACGCAAACGGCTTGAAACGCGTAAACATAAGCCTGCCAACAATAGATGGAGAAACTTACTGCAAACTGACAGGCGGCAGACTGGACGACGTGCTGGAAGGCGTCAAAGCCGCAGTTGAAGCTGGACTGAACCCCGTAAAGCTTAACATGCTCATTTTAAGAGATGTAAACGATCATCAAATATTCGAAATGATTGATTTCGCCAGAGAAACCGGAGCCATTCTGCAGTTAATTGAACTTGAACCCATCAACATAAGCTGGGAATACTACTCCGCATACTATAAACCCTTAGACGAATATGAAGAAATGCTAAAGCAAAAGGCTTTGAAAGTTGAAAACAGACGGTTTATGCAAAACCGCCGCATATACCATCTGCCCAACGTAAAAGTTGAAGTTGTCCACCCAATTGAGAACACGGATTTCTGCCAAAACTGCACAAGACTAAGGGTTACAAGCGACGGAAAACTTAAGCCATGCCTAATGAGAAACGACAACACAATAGACATCCTGACACCCATACGTAAAGGCGCAAAAGACGAAGAGTTGATAGCACTTTTTAAGCTGGCAAATCAGAGACGACAACCATACAACAAAAATAAATAATCACACATTGAAAACATACGTGCTATCTCTTTTAGGCTTAAGCCCGGTTTCACGGATTAGCTTTAGGCCTTAATCCAAATAGGGGGCATAGTTCAAATTAACTCAACTAGTCTAGCTTCAAGTTTTTCTGTATCCAACAAAGCAATTGTACATTTCCCAGTTAGATAACCACACGCTTCACCTGGATTCACAACAAGAGTTTTCCCTTCCCTGTAAATTTCCGCCTTATGAGTATGCCCGTGAACCACAACATCGAAGTTTTGGCTTTCAATTAAAGCCCTTAAAAGTTCTCCTTCGCTCCCATGCAGCAACGCAATTTTCTTGCCGTCTACATGTAGTTCTGCAAAGTTTCCGCGAAGCTCCATTCCCCCGTGTTCAGTGAATCTTTTTTTCAAAAGTTCACGGTCGCCATCGTTGTTACCAAAAACCCCTACAAGCTTTGCCTTTAACTCCTTAAATTTTGGAATCACAAAGGGAGCCACATAATCTCCAGCATGAAGCACAAGTTCAACTTTCTCCTCGTTAAACCGCTTTACGGTTTTCTCCACAACGGGCAAACGATCATGAGTGTCCGCCACCAAACCCACGAGCATCTTACCACCTCGCTTTCAAGATATCTCAACTTTAGGAAATAAATTCTTTTCAGACCTCAACGTGCAATATGGAAGATTCTTCTAGAAAATATTTCGAGAACTAGAATAATCAAATGCTGGAAACACTGCTTAAAATGTGTCAACCCTTCTTTATATCTCAACTCAAAAGGTTTTAAAAGAGTGGAAAAATTTGGAAATAAAAGTTTGGGACCCAAGCCTTTCGCAGAAGAGAAGGGATAGGTTATACATAATCGCAGAGATTTTGGAACTAGCCAGAGAGGGAGCCTTAAAGACACAAATAATGTATAAGGCGAATCTAAGCTTCACACAACTCAACGAGTATCTCAAATTCATGTTAAAAATTAACTTATTAGAAAGATTTGTTGAGAATGGTAAGGATTTTTATAAGGCAACAGAGAAGGGTTTAGAATTTCTACAACGCTACCAGGAAATAACTGATCTTCTCAAGACTGAAAATGGAAATGACCGAAGCAACATTAAATTTCCCCCGCCTCACCTGCTTAAAAGAAATTAAGATCACAAAAGTTTGCTATTGCTGCGATTTCCGCTTTTCAAGGTACTCTTTGACTTTCTCTTTGAGGCTTGGGAATTCATCCAACATGGCTTTTATAACTTGCCACCGCAATTCGTCGTTTCCACTTTTAAGGTTCATTTTCTCGAATCCTAAATATTACGTAGCAATACACCCTATAAACTTTTGCTTCAACACACGAAATATAACTTAAA
>WUQU01000372.1 GCA_009889605.1 Candidatus Bathyarchaeota archaeon
TGGCTGAAAACAAAGAGTGGAGCGTAGAAGGAGTTTATAAAGCTTTTCTTGAAAGACTATGGGAAGAAGAGAATTGAGGTTTTTCTGAGGAGTTCCACAGGAAGAGTGATTTTTAAAAAAAAAGCTGTTTGAGAAGTCCCTAAGTTAAGGGACTGAATATTAGCTCCCCCTGGGGGAGGGGAGCAAAAGCTAAAAAGCTATCAGCTTTCAATATCTTTATATTCCTCATTGTCCAAATCCTACTCACTAAAACCCTCAGGGGTCTGGCTCTTCCCTGTGTGGCTATACCTTTCTTTGACTACCCTTTAGGGGTAGCAATTTTTATTTTATCCCACTCACCAAAATTGTCAAGCAAAAAGAGGGAAAAGGAGGGAGAAGTCTTTTTTTCTGGGGAATTCCCCAGAAATTTCTGGGGAGTTCCACAGAAATAATGGAAAGAGGGGGGATTTTATACCACAAACCACAAAAAGGCAAAGTGTGGCGAAGTGGCGAAGTGGCGAATAGCCACAATTTCAAACTTTGCCCTATAATAACAGGAAAAGAACTTTTAGGAGGACAAAAGGCATGAAGGTAGGGCTTGATGTGGGTTTTGGGCATGTGAAGGTAGCAACTCAGGAGAGAGTTTTTAAGTTTCCCTCGTGGATAGGGGTATGGAATGAGAAGGACATATCGGACGTTCAGCCTATATCTTTTGAGGGGAGGGACTATGTGGTGGGTGAGTCTGCAAGGTTTTGCACGCAAAGGGTGGAGCTAGTGGATTTTGAAACACTTTTGAGGTATTTACCTCTGATAGTGGAGTATGTAAAGAGGGAGCTTGGGGAGGAGGAGCTTGAGATAGGGGTGGGGCTGGCACCGAGGCACTACAGGAGGTATAAAGACAGTGAAGAGGTGAGGAAAAAGCTTTCTGGCTTTGAGCTTGTATTACCTCAGGGTTTTGGAGTGCTTTTAGATGTAGAGGATGAGCTTGGTATAGAAGAGGGAGAAACGGTATTTGTAGTGGATATAGGTTTTAACACGGTGGATTATCTTCTTGTATCAAAGCAAAATGGAAAATACTTCAGGGAAGGAATGGCAACTATAGAAAGGGCTGGGGTGCTTCAGGCGGTAGAGACTTTCAGGTCTATTCTTCCTGCGGAGCTGGGGTATATCAAAAACTGGTCTCTTTCAAGGCTTGTAAAGGTTTTTGAAAGCGGGCAGGTGAATGTGGAAGGGGAGAAGATAGACCTTAAAAGCTACAGGGAGAGGGCTATAGAGACTTACAGGACAGCTTTGTTAAGCAGGTTAAAGTCAGAGGTGGGAGAGGCGGTTTTGGAAAGTGATAAGGTAGTATCCGCAGGTGGGGGTGCGTATCTTCTTGGAAAGCTGAGGAAAGATGCCTATGTGTCTTCTGAGCCAGAGTTTTCAAATGCAAGAGGCTTTCTGAAAGCTCTTGAGTTAAGGTAATGCACAGGATAAGGGTGAATGTCTATCTACATCCTATCAAGCACAGGGAGACGCACAGAAAGGCTATTCTTCTTGGCAAGTATGCTCCAGATTTATTGAAAACCCTCTTAGAGATTTTTTTAGAGAGGGTGGATGAAGAGGATTTGTTAGAACTCCTGTATATCTACGATGCTTATAGTGGAGAAAAAAGGAAAGAGAAAAAGAGAGATTTTATCCTTTCTGTGTTATCACTGGAGCATAAAGATACAGAACCAGAAGAAGAAGAGGTAGGATATGGATACGAAAAGCGAGCTTCTTGCAAGACTTCTTAGAAACAGGAGCAAGACAATATCCATAAAACTGAACCCAGAGCTTGTTGAGCTTCTGGAGAGAACGCTGAAA
>WUQU01000373.1 GCA_009889605.1 Candidatus Bathyarchaeota archaeon
GAAACAGTCTTTTTTATTAAGAAAAAGATGAGTTTAAACATTTTAATGAATTTTCTAAAAGGGCTTGATTATGTCCTATTAGAAGGGTTTGAACGGGAAAAAAACATTGCTAAGATAGTAGCGGCCAAAGACGCAGATGAAGCTGAAAGATTTTTAGAAGAAGGCCAAGTTATTGCAATTTCCGGCTTGTTAGTTAACTCAGAAGAGGAACTAAAAAAGGCGTCCAAGCTGAAAATTCCAATATTGAACTGTAAAACTGAAGCTGCGAAAATCGCAGACTTGGTTGCTTGTCTCACTGCGGAGAATGCGGCTATAACTCATGCAGTGAGTTTGCAAAGGCTATTGTCGAGGGAAAAGAAACGTTAAGAAGCTGTCCGTTGCTGAAAACGGATGATGTTTTTCTTGAAGTTAATGGAAATAGAGTACCTTTAAAGCTTTTCCCTCGCTTCATAATTAAAAACATTGTAGTGAGCATGGTATCATCTCTTAAAGATGTCGATAAAATACATGAGGTTAAAATCGTAGTTAAGAAGGATTATAATGGGTAGTTTTGAAATTTTCTTGGCTAAATCCCACTAAGACCACACTATCAAGTTTTTGAACTATTACCTTGGCTTCGTAAATCTTCTCCAGTAACTTTTCATTTATTGCTGTAGTCGGAGACCCTTCACTAATTACTTCACCATTATTTAGTATAATTGCATTGTCTGCTACAAGAAATGCCTCGTTTGGGTCATGGGTTGAAAATATTATTGTTTTGCCATAGTTAGCCATTTTCCTGATTATGTTAAGCACTCTTGCTTTGTTTCCCATGTCTAAATGGGCTGTGGGCTCATCTAGAATGAGGGTGTCAGATTCTTGAACTAAAGCCCTAGCTATAGAAATTAGTTTCTTTTCTCCACCGCTTAAAGTGGATACTTTTCTATGAGATATGTTATGCAGAGATAACTGGAGGAGAACGTTTTGCGCTGTTTCTTCATCTTTTTTGTTAGGCATATTGAAGAAACCGAGATGAGGGGTTCTGCCCGTATGTATATATTCAAGAACGGTGTACGGAAATAGTGCGTCTTCTTCTTGGGGAACCCAAGCTATTGTTTTACTTAGA
>WUQU01000374.1 GCA_009889605.1 Candidatus Bathyarchaeota archaeon
AATCCTTATCCTTCCATCCTGTCTGATTATTCTACCGTACCCAGTTGGGTCGTCAGCGATAAATGAAAGTACAGTAACATCAGCATTTCTACTCTTATGTATTTCGTTCAACTTTTCTATCGTTTCACTCTTGAGAAGAGGCACGTCACCGTATAAAATTAACACATCATCATTTTCGTCTATAAATTCCCTTGCACACATTACTGCGTGTCCTGTGCCAAGCTGATGTTCTTGAAGATATGTTCGCACATCCATCGGTAAGTATCCTTTAACGATTTCTGCTTTGTGACCAACAACAACACCGACTTCACCAAATCTCTTTCCAAGGTCAATAACCCAAATTATCATCGGTTTTCCGAGGATTTTGTTAACAACCTTTGGGTACATAGACTTCATTCTTTTTCCTAGACCAGCGGCAAGTATGAGAACCTTCATTATACCCCACCTCTTTGCCAATTTATTTATTGTTTATGTTATTCAACTCATCAGTTGCCTTTTTCTGAAGGTGATATTCACGAATGATAACCGGAATGAGAATAAGTCCGAGGAAATAACCTTTCATACCCCACCTCAGATATCCTATCGCACCTATACCCATTCCGGTCAGTAATAACATTGGGATTAAAGAATACCATTTCTTCATTAGGTCATATAGTATGACTAAGAATGTTCCAATAAACATTAAGAATATACCCCTTATAATTAGGAATATTTGCGTGTCGTCGTAAAATTTGAATTTCCCGAAGAGTGCCATAGCACTTATAAGCAGCATATTTAAACCTGCAAGTGATTCAGCTCGTTCGTTCTTTCTTATCAAGAAATATACGCCAAGTAGAATTAGTAGAAAAGATAAGTAGTTCTTTGTTAGGAAAAAAGTCAGAACGGATGAGATGATTGAGAAAATCAAGGTAACCATTCAAACCACGCTCCATATTCTTTTTCACAGCAATAAATATATGGGGCGCAAAAGCGCCCCGAGAGAAAGACAATTATTAGCTTCTGTATTTGATGCTTGCTTGTGCAGCTGCAAGTCTTGCAACTGGAATTCTGTATGGTGATGCGCTGACATAGTCGAGTTTTGTTGTGGCAAAGAACATGATGGATTTTGGATCTCCACCGTGTTCA
>WUQU01000375.1 GCA_009889605.1 Candidatus Bathyarchaeota archaeon
ACAAGGGTGATATCAACAGGTCCATGACTTATCCGTATCAGATTGACCACAGGATTACCAATTGATGAGAACAATCTTTTGACTTCATGTTTTCTGCCCTTTATCATTGTTACCTTTACAATCGAATAATCTTTATGCATCTCAATTACAACAGCATTTTCACACTTTAAGAAGTCTCCGTTGTCTTCAATCCCATTCCTCAACTTTTCCAAATCTTCTTTCTTAACCTTTCCTCGCACTTTGGCAACGTAAACCTTTTCCACGCCGTACCTTGCACTCGTGAGTATGTTTATTAGATCTCCATCATCAGTTAATATAACCACTCCTTCTACATCCTTGTCCAACCTTCCAACTGGCTTGAGATGGTTCAAATGCTGTAGATTCTTTTCCTGCAAGAGCGTTGCTACTGTGTGCTTTTGTTTTGGGTCGGAAAGTGTTGTTGAGTATCCTTTAGGCTTGTGGAGTACATAGTACGAGTAATCTTGATTTCTATCATCGAACGTGTAATTCTTATTTTCCACTTGCACTTTATCACCAAAATTAACCTCGTACCAAGGCTCAAAAACTTGTTTTTCATTTACAGAGACTTCACCATTAAATACAAGCTTATCAGCCATTCTTCGCGAATAACCCTTCGACTGAAGGAACTTTTGAAGTTTCATAATTTACTCCTTTCAGTTTAAATAAAGGGATTATAGAACCTACCATGGTTTACGAACATGCCGATAAGTACCGAAATCAATAATACCATTCCAGATATGACGAGGGCTACGTAATCTTCCTTTCTTAATTTCTTCGTCGTATACCATGTTCTTTTTTTGTGCTTTCCAAAACCTCTCAAATCCATTGCATTGCTTATTTTTTCAACTCTTTCGAGGCTTGAAAATATGAGAGGTATCAAAATCAAGAGAGAATGCTTAAATCTATCCTTGAACTTCGCTTTATATGATAGGTCAACGCCTCGGGCTTGCTGTGAAAGGCTTATATCTGTGTATACCCTCTGAACATCTGGGAAATACCTCAAAGTTAGTGCGAATGCGTACGCTACCTTATAGTGAACGCCTATCCGGTTAAGCGATGAAGCAAGCTCGCTCGGGTTTGTTGTGAAAAGGAATATCATACCGAGCGGTATGACCGAAATGTATTTCAGAAACTTCGTTGTCTGGTAGAATATCTGCTCGAGCGTGACGACGTATCTTGAAGATAGCTCAAAAAGAACATGGCTCGTTCCGAATATCTTA
>WUQU01000376.1 GCA_009889605.1 Candidatus Bathyarchaeota archaeon
CCTGACCCAATCCTGATTACTTATCTAAGCCCAACCTATCCGGGGTGGTGGGATACCGCACTAAAGAGAGAGCTGCTGCGCAAGTTCGCTACTACATTGAACTTCCCGGAACGTTTCAAGATTTGGGAGGAGTTGCAACATCTGCTATATGAAGAAGGATCAGCCATAGTATTAGGGCAGTATTTTACACTAAATATCTCCGCAAAAGCCAAAGTGGCTGGTTTAGATGACCCTGCCCATCCCCCGATGCTTTGGCCCTATTTCTGGAATACGTGGATAAAGAAGTGAGGTAAAAATAGCAAAACCAAAACCGAGGCAGTGGTTTGAACCACTGCCTCGGTTTTGGTTGGTCCTTGGAAGGTGTGCCCAGAGAGGTGTGTTATGAAAAAAGTTTACGATTTAGTCATCAAAGGCGGCCAAATAATCGATGGGTTAAAAACCCCCGCATACAAAGCCAACATTGGTATTAAACGGGGAGTTATTGAGTACATTGGGCCAAGTGCACCTGCGGCAGATTTTGTTATCGACGCTACCGGATTATTTGTGTTCCCAGGTTTTATTGATATGCATAGTCATAATGACCTAGTTTTGATTCATCGCCCCTGGTCAACAGAAAAAATCATGCAGGGAATAACAACAGAAACAATAGGTCATTGCGGATTTTCGGCAGCTCCGCTTACCCCTGAATGGAAAGAATTCTTCACACCGGACCTAGCAGGTACTAGCGTGGGTGCATGGGATTGGGAAACTTTCAATGAATATTTGGAAGAATTAGATTCTTTAGAATTAGCAACTAATATAGTACCTTTTTGTGGGTATGGCCCTATACGAACAGCCGTAATGGGGCATTCTTATGACCTGCCCAGCTCTCAAGATATTGTAAGAATGCAAATAATCCTCGAGCAAGCTCTGCTTGAAGGAGCATTCGGGTTAACCACTGGGTTAGCCTACCCTCCTCAGCATGCAGCAACGTTCAACGAGCTAGTTGCTCTATGCAAAATTGTATCCCGGTATAACGGTTTATATGCGACGCATGTTAGACATAATATTTATAACGTATCTAAAGGAGTAAAAGAGGCTATAGCTTTGGGGAAAGCAACAGGGGCGAAAATACATATTGCTCACTTACAAGTGCGTCCGCGGGGAGGGCTTATAGCTACTGATGTTCTTACGTTAATGGACGACGCTCGTCAACAGGGGATATGGTGCAGTTGCGATCAATACCCTTATTTAGCAGGCCTTGGTCCATTATCCCCGTTACTTCCGGATTGGCTTTTGTCCCTTTTAGGGCAGGGGAAAAATGTGGTTGATTGTCTTGCTAACGCAACGGCAAAACAGGTGTTTGAAGATTGGGTTAATCAAACAATTTCTAAATATTTTTCATGGGAGGATATTATATTGCTAACGAAGAAGCAGAGTATAATGACAATAGCATTACTTGAAGAAAACCTTCCTCATGAAGTTTTACTCGACGAAATTTCTAAAGAAGGTGTCAATCAACTGGCCTTGTATTTTGGTAAGACGTGGGATGATTTACAGGCAATTGCAAAATGGCCTTACAGTGTAGTTGGTACAGATGGTGTTTTCCATGAAAATCCTTTATACTTGCACCCTCGAGTTTTTAATACTTTTCCCAAAACAATAGAAAAGTTCGTTAAGCAATCGAAACTCCTTTCTTTAGAAGAATGCATTTTTAAAATGACTTCTTTGCCTGCACAAATATTAGGTCTCACAGATCGAGGTGCCATTAAACTGGGGCAAAAAGCTGATTTAGTTTTGGTCGACTACATTAATTTAACAGCCCCTGCTTCGTATATAAAACCAACAATCCCCCCCGAAGGAATTTTATATGTAGTTGTTAATGGGCATATAGTCAAAATACCAGAAGAGTTCATTAAAATTAAAGCAGGGAGAGTAATTAGAAAAAAAGAATATGAAACCTGAGGGAGAGTTTCATC
>WUQU01000377.1 GCA_009889605.1 Candidatus Bathyarchaeota archaeon
ACTAAGGATGGCGGCCTGCCAAGCCGTTGATCCCGGGTTCAAATCCCGGCCGCCGCACCACGTTTTTCTTACGCAAATCTCCTATAGACAATACGTTCTTCCTTTCGTAAGCTCATTACTGCCTTCATAGTGTCGTATATCGTGTCCGCCGCTCTGCGGAGTTCTTTTTTCTCTAACGCGATGTCACCTCTTTTCTCTATTTCATGAATCTCTGCGGAGAGTCTCTGTATAAGTTTAAGGCTATATTCTTGCATTTTAGTTACGTTGCCTACTAATATTTCAAGCATTCTGGCTCTACTCAGCAATACATCTAAACTTTCAGGCTCCACGTAGTGAATAGTTCTCCTCCGCACACCTGGATACTCCTTACCCATTATTGTTATCACTACATCGGCTTCTCTGCCCAGAGCAGATGGGGTTGTGACGTAACTATAAACTCTTGCATCCGGGACTCTACTTATAACGCCATACTTTACGTCTAGAATTGTCTTCGAATAGGGCGCTACGACCATGACGTCAATACTAGATCCATACAACTCATACAATGTCCTTACGATTTCTATTGCTAATTTTACCCTTCTTGGCTCTGAGAACTCTCCAGGCAAGTATTTAGAGTCTATATCGTATACTATAAACGGTGTATCTGTCGTTACCGCCATTTCTATGTCCTTAGCAATATCACTAGCAATAGTTCCCTTAACTTGTTTTTTGCTTACTACATCTTTAAGAGGCTCTAACCGCTTATTAGTATCCACACCAGATCTTAGCGTAACTCCAACTCTTTTATAAAAGCCTTCGGTGAGGACGTAATCCAAGGGCTGCGGAAGTCTAAAAGTCACGTCAAGCGTAGTATAATTCTTCTTACCACTTTCTTCTAACATTTTCCATAACAATGGTAACGCCAATAGCTTTTTACCACGTCCTCTATACTCAGGACTTAGACTTACAGCTTGAAACTCGTCTCCGACTATTGTTAATCCCTTTATTACTTCGTCTTTTCCTTCGGCGACGCTTCTAAGCCATTCAACACTAACTGGGTTGAACACAGAGTAAAATGGATGTTTTGAGGCCTCATCTACGAAAACTACTAAATCTTTACCACCGGTATATACTATTTGATAATCAGTACTAAATATAAACTTAGTATTTTTGTCAATTTTCCTCATATTTTTCAAAATTTTCTTTACATCGTCAGTAAGCCAGTTATAATTTTCATAATCAAAATATGGTTCTGGAATGCCTGATCCCAATATCTTAATCCACGTTAATACATCCTTCAAGCTATAACCCTTCTTTTCAAATCCCAAACGGTAGATTATAGGGAAAACCTTTGTAAAAATTTCGAACGTCAACTCGTTTGTGGGAGCGGTATGAAGGAAGACAATTTCGTTATCCATTATGTAATCAAATAATTTTTCTAAAGCACATCTAGCCGTAGTAGTCTTGCCAGTTCCTGGTGGTCCCCTAATCGCGGTCGCTACTCCTTTACCTTTAAAGGTGGATATAATATACTCAATTGCAAAATCATAACTTTGCGAAGGAGGTATACATTCCCAGATCAATTGATTTAATTTGTCTATTGAGGCATTAATTACACTTGCTATTGAGAGAGCCGTCATATCTTTGAAACGCTCGCTCTTTCAGAGATAGATTTTAATGCGTTTATTAAGAATTTTGTAAGATATTCTTTCTGCGTGGTATCTAATTTTGCTTGTTCAACCTTTGTTTGTAGCGCATGTAGTGTCCTTAAGTCTATGTATGTTAAATCAGCATCTACCTCTGTTACAATTACTTCATCTAAATTCAGAGCTTTATAATATCGTTTGAATAAATGGAAAGGATAGCGTAGATAAGGTGATATGGGCGTTATTAAGAGACATACTTCATTGCCATCACATTTTATCTGACCAATCTTTTCTCCTGGCATAGCTACTAGGCCGATTCTTGCAAATAAGCCAACTGCATGTGTAATAGAGGTAACGTGAGGTTCCACAAAGCTCACTAATATAGGCTTTCTTTCCCTTGGAAGACATAATGTATGTAATCCCTCTCTTGTCTCAACCTCTACCTCCTTTACAGGCTTTGAAAGAACTAATCCCTCTGTTGCTGTAAAGATATATTTTATCTTATAGATATCGACTACAGTCTTAGCTTCATGTCTTAGTGAATTGTTATAATTTACACGGAGGTTAAAACATGGACTTTCTCTATCTAAAATCTTTATATCACCGTTTTCATCTACTTCAAGTGGTCCGTTTTTCGCTGCGTCAATGAACTCCTTTATGCTGCCATAAAAGTTACTTGCATCATGCAATCCTTTATATAGCAACATTGAACGTTCACTTTGCTTATATACATTAAAACGAAACTTCCACAATAGTCGTTCAAATTTTGTCTTTTCGCTTCCTGGAAGTTTTCCAAAGTACATTCTACATTCGCCAAAACCAAGCGTTTCGGTAAGTGGGCTATTGGTATCACTATAGGGACATACCTTACATGGGTATTTGTCATGCCTACCCATGGGATAACCCCTGTGAATTTTTATCCCAAAAACCTCCTTTGGCCCATATCTATGTACTTGTATTTTCACCGTCTTATCGCCATATTTTCTCTCTATGCTACATACTCTTTCAAGCGCTTTTCTGCTACCGACATAAGTTTCGGGCTCTGCGACAAGTATAGCAAAATGATAGGCCATTACCAATATAGCCCTGATAAGTTTTCTCATATAATCTGGCTCGTAATAAGCTATCTTGCTCCCTAATATACTGCTTAAAGCTTTATGTCTTGAGTACAGACCGGTAGGTCTAATAATGAGATTAGCAACCTTTGTATTGCTAATATCGTATGGTGCAATAGCTTCCTCTAAAGAGAGTAGATCATTGTAACCCAGCCTTATAGCCTCTAGAATTGAGTAAACAAAAGATTGAATAACATCTACTTTCTGAACGTTGGGATAACTTTTCCACTCTATTACGATCCCCTTACGTTGTTCTTTATCTTCTATTATTAAATCTGGAACTCCCCAAATTCTAGTTTTGAAGTCAATTATCTGAACTTCCGAAAGACACTTTATAGTTTTTAAATCGAGAGTTTCCTTAAGCTTAGGTAACGCTCTTGCGAACCAGCTTAGTAAATGCAGAGACTGGTTCTTCAAGCTTTGGATTTCTTCTTCTTTGCGAATTTCTAAAATACCCGCTGTTTCCAGTTCGTCAATAGCATTTTCTATATAACTATCTATTCTCTCGATTTTTCCCATTTCCCAATCGTTACAATAGTCTGCCGCAGCCAGTCCCATTATTCGATGAAGATTCTGCCCCTTTCCCGGAAGACCCTCTTTTAATACAATCCCTGTAACGCCAAGTGCCCCAGTCAATCTAGCATTAAAATAGCAGAAACCGATAGCTTTAGCAACGACAGTTGCCCTTGAAATATGCGCGGTTTTTGTAAGTATCGTGACAACATGATTCCTACACGCTGTTAACTTTTTACTTTCATCAAATGAAGATAAATATCTTTCAAAGACGTCAATAAACTGCATGCATAAGTTGCTTAAAAACCTATATATATATTTTCTGCCGTATAATTGCGTTACTGACTGTAAATAAACTTACAAGTGTATAATGAAGTTCTGCATATCGGCCCTCACGTTTCTCTTTATTACGTGCAATGAGGATAGATAGGATAACAACTCTGGTACTGTATATTGGAGAGAGCCATTATGTTTAACTCTATATGTCTCTAATACCACAAACTGCCTGGAAATGCGTATTACCTCATTTAATGTTGGCGCCCAATCATCCTTTTTCTCTAGAAACATGAGAACGTGAGTTAATAATACTGCGTCAAAGGCCCTATCTCTAAATGGCATGTGGGTTGGGTATGCCACGATATCTGGCTTGGTGTCTGGTATTGCGTCCATTTTAACTGCCCAAGCGCCGAGGCTCTCTAAGTATTTTGAATTACGCCAGTTGCTACAGCCGAAATCTAACACTCTCTCCGGCGCCTTTTTTGTAGCTTGTAGTAACATTTTAACTCCAGTGCTTCTAGGGCTTCTCTTGACTATTGGGCACTTAGCGCAGTAATAATCTCTCAACACTCTTATCCTCATGTTTCCACCACTGCTTGAAATTGGCTATCCCCAAGCCTTTTTACGACTTTCACACGGCCCCATGTGGCAACTACCTTTAAAAACTCGCGGTAAGAGACATAACGGCCGCTGGCCGCGTTGTATATTGAGAACAACACTGCCCTCCTCGCAATTCTTTTTATTTCCAACAAGGCGTCTTCAGGCTTGTGTAGAAAGTTGTAGACGTTCCAGAAGATGACTACGTCGGCGGATTTGTCTCTAAACGGCAGCATTTGGGCGTCTCCCACTACTTTATCTATTAACAAGCCGTTGCCCCTAGCTCTTAATATGGCCTCATCTATGTCGAGAAGAATCGCATAGCGGGCGCCCCATTTAATAGTGGCAGCGCCCTTTGTGCCAAAGCCGCTGCCAACGTCTATTACCACAGCGTCCTTATAGTTAAGGCTGGCCAATATAGGCGGAATTGAGTACTTCGCCGCCTTTGATCTAATTATAACTGGCCTACGCCCCCTTAATAACTCTGCGTTTGGAAAGATATACCCCTCCTCTGCTATATTTAATAACTCTCTCCATAATTTGGCCGCAGGTAATTTCGCCCCTACGCCGTATTGAGACAGCAAGTTATCCACGCTGTGGTTGCCGAAAATCTCCAGAGTTGCCGGATATAACAGCCGGAGCAAAGACACTCCAAAGGCCGCCTCTCTTATGTCGACATTGGCACACGTAGCTATTTTTTTGACAAATTGTGGCTTGTCCGCGATACAATTAACTATTTTAGATAAAAACCTCGCCAAGGGCGTTAAAAGAGTTTTCTCTCCCACTATCACCTCCCCGTCACGGATCTCGGCAAGGCCCGCCTCTACATAACGCCTCAACGGGGGCATTCTCCTCACGTCAACAACACAAGGCACTTCATATCTCCGCAAATTGCCCACTTTAGATCTCACCACTGCCACAAATTCCCCAACCCAGTAGTTTACAGTAAGCCTCTCCCCCATGCCCACTAGCCGCGCCACAACGGCGCAATTACTCTCAGCGCGCCCTGTAATAACAGGCGCTAGCAAAAGGCGCAACGCTGAAGGTATATAAAGTGCCTCCCTGAGCGTTATGTGCGTAGGAGCGTGATGTTGAGGCACATAAGTACTATTGTTTAATTACTATTTGTTTCTTCTCTTATGAGTTTTGCGTTGAGTTTATCTTTTCTCCGCCAGAGGGAGGAAGAGGCATTTAAGGCGTTTGATGAGGCTTATTTAAAATATCATACTTTTGTCTTGGCGTATTCAGGTGGGAAGGACTCAACAGTCGCGGCTATACTGTTTTATAAATGGGTTAAGGCCAGGGGTATTGGCGATATTAACGTAGTTCTCCTTCACAACGATACTTTAAGTGAAATTCATGACATGGAGATGTGGGCTTTGTATTTTATGCAACAATTTGAGGAGAAAATGAAGAGGTTGGGAATAAAGGCTGTGAGAGTAATAGCATCGCCTTCGCCGACTGAGACGTGGTATTGGAGAGTTTTTATTAGGGGATACCCGGCTTCAACTTTTAATTTTAGGTGGTGTGTAGATTTATTAAAAGTAGAGCCAACTTTTCACGTCTTACGCCGTTTAGATAATTATATTCTAGTAGTTGGCTCGCGGGATGAGGAAAGCGCCGCGCGGGCTAAGTCTATGCAAAATAGATTTGGCAGCTGTATGAAAGAGGGGTCGTGTCTGGGGGTTTATTTCGCGGTAAATAACGACGTTCCAAAAATAGCGCCTATTAGGTTCTGGAGTTTGGAGGAGGTTTGGCACTATTTAAGAGCCGAAAAGGAATTTGATGTATCGCCTATTTTCCGCCTATATCTCCTCAATGGAAATCTCGGCGTGCGATACGGCTGTTGGCATTGTACTCTTGTGAAGAGACAGTGGGGCAATTACATTGACGAGAGGTATTTGTACGCAGAGGCGGTGAGGATA
>WUQU01000378.1 GCA_009889605.1 Candidatus Bathyarchaeota archaeon
GCTCCTGATTGCTGGCCAGCAGCTCCAGAATCTGCAAGCGAATTTCCGAACTTAGTACTGTGACAACATCCACCCCGCTCATCAGCTTTTTAATCTCGATCATCGTACAGTACCCTCTTCCACGAAACTTTTTATTTTAGATAAGTATAAACTTAAACGTCTGAAAAGCAAATAATTAATACCGTTTTTGTGAAAAGTGATGAAAAAATAGGTGTAAAAATCGAAGATAGGATGTTTTGTTTAAATAAAATTGAAATTAAAAGGCGGAATAACGGCTTATTTATTTCTGTTTTTTACGATTTCAACGTTAATAGTATAATAATTTTATATTTTTATAAACCATTTTATATTTTTATATTTACAACAGATTCCGTTCTATGCTATTTTATTCCTATAAGCGGATACAATCAATTGAGTTTTACATAGGGAGGGTCAAACATGAAGAAAAAATGGTTTGTGATGCTCACGGTAATTTCGATGGTTTTATTCCTTTGGGGCTGTGGCGGCTCCGCCGGCAACAACGGCGCGGGAGGGGAAACAGAAGTCCTCGATGGCGGTGCAGGCGAAAATGCGACCGAACTTTCTTTCTGGACCTTTGTTGAACTGCATGGAAAGCATTTTGAAAAAATGCTGACAAAGTGGAACGAAGCAAATCCGGATCGGCAAATTAAACTGAATGTGACGGTCATGCCGTATGATGACATGCATAATAAGCTGTCAATTGCCCTGCAAACAGGTACAGGCGCTCCGGACATTGCCGACATTGAGCTTGGAAAATTCCCGGACTTCCTGGCTGGAACTCCGCAGCTGGAGCCGCTAAACGATGTGATCGATCCCTACCGGGACACGATTGTCAAATCAAGGCTGGATCTGTACAGCAAGGATGGTGTTAACTATGGCGCTCCGACTCATGTAGGCGCAACGGTGGCTTTCTATAACACGGAAATTCTCAAGGAAGCCGGGGTAGATTATACCACCATCAAAACCTGGGACGATTTCAAGAAAGCGGGTATTCAGGTTTATGAAAAGACAGGTAAGTATATGGCTACAGCCGACACTAGCGCGACTTGGCAGTCCGCCATGATGCTGGCCCAGCAGGGAGCGGATTTTAC
>WUQU01000379.1 GCA_009889605.1 Candidatus Bathyarchaeota archaeon
GCAGTTGAGGAACGTACAGCAGAGTATCCCAACGCAGATCAATCAAAGCGACGTAGAATTTTTGAAACAGCTCCAGCAGCAAATCAGCGAAATAAAAGCCACAATTCAAAACTTAGATCCCGTATCACTTTTAAAACTTGATACCGGCTACATTTACTACATTGTGAAGTCTGGTGATACACTTAGTTCAATTGCATCAGCCTACAAGGTCAATTTGAGTTCTCTTGTAGAATTAAATAATATTGCCGACCCATCGAAATTAGCTGTTGGACAGGTGGTAAAGATTCCCGTAAATGATCCGAAATCGTACGTGAAAGTGCCTGTGAAAATTAATCCAGCCGATATTCTCTCGTACCATGGACAAGATAAGAACGGAATAAGGCAAATAGGCATGGACATTTACGCACGTGGCAAGGATATATACCCGATATTACCTGGAAAAGTTCTCAAAGTTGAGAATAATACTGTGACAGTTGACCACGGCAACATGATTATGGCTGTGTACAGTGGAGTGAACACGTCGCTCAAGACAGGAACATTTATATCAAACGATAAACCATTGGGGCAGTGTCTGGATGTATTTCATTTTGAATTATACATAGAAGGCGAGCCTAGAGACCCGTTAAGGCTATTCACGGAGTATAAAGGTGTCTTCACCGTCACATTCTATTCTGAGTGGGATGACGGGAAAGTTCCGATGCACCCAACGTTCAGGATAGCGAGGAACGGACGAGTACCTCAGCAATTCTTGTCGATAGCAGTTGACCCAGCTGTCATACCGCTCGGTTCACTTGTTTACATACCGACACTTGCAAATACGGTATTTATAGCCGAAGATACTGGAAGTGCGATCAAGGGTAATAGGATAGACGTGTACGTAAGCGATGTTAGACTTGCGTTGAGTCAGGGAATAACCCCACATCCTGTATATGTAATTAATCCTGTCACGAACAGATAAGAAAGTGTGATCACGGAGGTTGAATATGGCAATCACAATGAAGAGTGAGTACGCTATAAAGATAATGATATTGATAAGCCTTGAAAACAAGCGTGTTAACGCACGCGAAATTGTTAAAAAGTGCCGAGCGAAATTGCCACTCGAATTTGCAGAAAAGATTTTAGCAGACTTAGCTCGGAACGGGATATTACGTGCTTATCGTGGCAGAGGCGGTGGATACGAACTTTCGAAAAGCATAGATGATATAACAGTTTACGACATAGTAGCTGCTGTCGACAACCCTACTGATGCGATAAAATGTTTTGTAAACGTAGACGAAGATGAAACAACACCAGAAGCTTGTACGGTGAATAGAATATGGGAAGTTGTCCTTGAACAGATGGAAGGGACTCTCAAAAGCATTAAGTTGAAAAACCTAATAGAAGATTACAAAGCGAGGTGCAATCTTGTTTGAACAATATAAACAATGGAAAAAAAGTCGGTATACTTCTCAGCGGTGGTGTAGATAGCGCTGTAGCACTCTACTTGCTTTTAAAAGAAGGCTTTGATGTTACGGCATACCACATGAAAACAGTTAGCGATCAACTCTATTTGACTAAACAAATTAAGCACAAAGTCTGCTGCAGTCCATCCGATACTTACGATGCACAGTTAATTGCGAAAAAATTCAACGTGCCATTTAAGATAGTTCACATAGAGGACACTTTCAGAGAGAAGATCATAGACTATTTCATCAACGAAAATCTCGCCGGAAAGACACCAAACCCATGTTTTTTTTGTAACGACTACATAAAATTCGGTGCTGTGATGGATGTTGCATTATCGGACGGAATGGACTACGTTGCCTCAGGTCACTATGCAAGGATAATCGACGGGAAGCTTTACAAAGCGGTTGATGAAAGCAAGGACCA
>WUQU01000380.1 GCA_009889605.1 Candidatus Bathyarchaeota archaeon
AAAGAGAAGAATATGAAGAGCATGGAAGATCTTAACGAGCTTTTAAAGAGCATATCCAAGCAGGTATTGGAGATAATGCTGGAAGGCGAGTTAGAAGACCATCTTGGGTATGGTAAATATGATTATGCATCAAAAAATACGGACAATTCAAGAAATGGTAATTACTCGAAGGGAGTGAACTCAAAATTTGGGGAGATGGAGCTTAAAATACCGAGGGATAGGAAATCTGAATTTGAGCCTGTGATAGTAAAAAGGGGGCAAAAAGAAATAACAGGGATGGAAGAAAAAATCATTTCCATGTATGCGAAGGGAATGACCGTAAGGGACATACAGGGACACATAGAAGAGCTTTACAACTATGAGATGTCAGCGGAGACGATAAGCAACATAACAGATCGGGTTACGGAAAAGGCAAAGGAATGGCAGGCAAGACCATTAAAAGAGCTCTATACCATTGTATTTTTGGATGCTCTGTTCTACAAAATGAGAAAAGACGGACAGGTAAAGACACCGGCTGCATATGGTATGGTTGGGGTGGATATAACGGGCAGGAAAGAGTGCGTGGGGCTATGAATAGCGGAGAATGAATCGTCTAAATACTGACTTTCGGTATTAAATGAGCTGAAAAATAGAGGAGTTAAAGACATCCTGATCTGTGCGGTAGATGGGCTTACTGGCTTTACAGGGGCGATCAAGGCAGTTTTCCCAGAAACAGAAGTCCAAAGCTGCATAGTGCATCAGATAAGAAACTTTCTCAAATATGTATCATACAAACACAGGAAAGAGATTGCAAATGATCTGAAACTAATCTACAGGGCTGCAACCGAAAAATCAGCTTTGCAGGAACTTGAAAATTTGAGGCGAAATGGGTAAGCCAATATCCGTACATATCAAAGTCATGGAAACAGAGATGGGGAGATCTTTCCACATTTTTCAAATATCCTGAAAAGATAAGAAGGCTTATTTATACGATCAACCCGATAGAGAGCTTTCACCAGGGCTTAAGAAAAGTAACGAAAAACAGGGCAATATTCCCCAATGAAGAATCTCTTTTCAAGCTCCTTTACCTTGCGGTTCAGGATATTGCGAAAAAA
>WUQU01000381.1 GCA_009889605.1 Candidatus Bathyarchaeota archaeon
CTCTGCTTGATAACTTTCAGTATAATTGCTCCAGCTTAATTCTACCCATTAATTTTTACAGAAATATTTGTTGTGCCCGGGGGTTGGATACAACAAGAGCAGTTCGTCGGATAAAACCACGTACTTAACACCGTTCAACTCGAAAATTTCTCCAGCTCCAAATACTTTGCGTATAGGGAAGACGCCATCAACCTTCGCCCATAGTTTTCCATTAATCCGCGTAATTGTGTAGTTAATGTATTCACTGGGCATTGCAAGAAGCGGGCGTCTTGGCACAAGAGATTCTGTAGCAAGATCCGCTGAGGCCATCTTAATGAGGAATCCCTTGGGCGTTGCTGCAAACAAAAACAAAAGTGCTGCTGAAACCGCTGTAAGAATAAGGGTTCTAAGAGGTTTCTTCATTAAAGGCCTCAATATTCCATCAATCAAAACAACCTTAAGACGTGTCTAAAAGTTTTGCGCCTACCCCAATAACTGTCCACCTAAAAAGATTTGAAAGCAATAGCGCAATGAAAGGGCTAATGAAAGATAACGAAAAGAAATATGTGAGTCTAATTAGCAATTGTATACGGGTGTTTTGGTTGGAAGCCTATATTCTCATAAATGCTGAGCCTGACATGATATGGGAAGTTGCAGAGGCAGCGCTCAAAATTGAAGGTGTTAAAACGGCGCATGCTGTAACTGGACAGTTTGACGATGTTATCCTTGTGGAGTTCGCGAAAATGGATGAATTTGGAAGAATAATTGATCAGATCCAAAACATTAACGGGGTGCGGCGCACCCAGACTTTGGTGGCTGTTCCGCCTCCAATCCGAAAATAATCCAGCGTGAAGCATGCTGCAGCGTTCATACGGTTATTTTGCTTCTGCTAGTTTACGGTCTCTTAAACGGCGAAGGATTTAGATTATTCCTATCCACTGGCCTATTTGGCTTCCGAAATAGGCTAAAATTGTGAAGACAACAAGTCTAGGCGTAAAGCTTAAGATTAGAAATAGGTCTATGCGCGTTTTTATTAGTCCACAGAAAAGCGACAAAAGCTCTACTGGTAGGAATGGGACAATTCCGAAAACTGTGTAGATAATCCAACCCCATCGGTTCCATAAAGCTGAAATTTCCTCAAGCTTGGCTGCGCCCACTTTTTTCATTACATAGGGTCTTCCAAGACTGTAGGCTACATAATAATTAATTGTCATGCCAATGGTAAATCCGAAAGTTGCAATTAAAACAAGCGTTATTGGTTGAACCCCAAAAGAGGCGGCAGCTACAACAAGGGCTGGGCTTCCAAGAGGCACCACTGTCCCCGCAAGTATGGTTGCAAAGAAAATGCCTATAAGCCCATATTCTTCGACAAAGGATTTTGCGTCTATAAAAAGTGGGGTGCTGCCAACATCCAAAATTTTCAAGATTAAAATCACCACTAGACCTATAGCCAAAAAGATTATCCCCAAAAATATGGAAGATTTAATCCACGAAACTCTGAATGCGTCTGAAAATTTCTCTATCTCTTTTTCCTTTGCGGCATGTAGGCATGGGAAAGGCTCTTTTCCAGTTTTAAGCATTATGTTAAAGCCTCTTACCTCATTTGGTTAAGGTATCCTCATTTAGAATGGTTGAAGAAACTTAAATACTTGTTTTATGCACGAAGTTTTGTGTAACTTAACCCTGTTTTATATCTTTGGTTTTTTCGCTGATTTGCACATTTGCCCCGCGCTTTTATGATGCAGGCGCCTAATCCCACAGCTAAAAGCAAACAGACCCCAAAAGTCTTTATGTCTAAGCAAGGTGTTGCAAATTTTTCTGTGAGGTTTTCATTTTTGGCTGTGTCATCTGCTGGTGTTTGATGTTCTTGGCCAATAATGTAAAACTTGAATGGGTGGGTGGTTTGCACTTGAAAGTCAGCCCAGAAACTATTGTCTTGTTTGACGCTTTGAATGTAAAAGTATTGACATGTGTGTTCTCCGTTGGAGAGGCTTATGTTTGCAGCCCAAATCTCGGCATACGTTTGCCAAATTTCGCAGAATGTTATGTTTTTGAGGTTTAACGTTATTTCTTTGTCGTCGATGACTGCTTTAACTTCGCGGTTTTGAATGTTTTCGGGGCTGTGAACAAGCCACAGTTCAACAGTTTCCAACTTCCCATATGTTTGCTCTGGGGCCGGAGTGTGTATAGGCTGCAGTATGGCTCCACCGTCTCCTTGGGCGTTGACTATGAAAAACGAGAACAAAAGATTCCTGCAATCAGCGTTATCCTCCTCTCCAATATGGTTTCCCTCAAATTTAAGATGGATAGACTTTAAATTTTGTTCCATAGCGTCTTTTATAACCGTTATTCCTATTCCTAGAATTGCTCGAAACGAGCGCCTAAGTTTAGGCACCATATCACGGTTAAAGTATTTATTTTGTTAAA
>WUQU01000382.1 GCA_009889605.1 Candidatus Bathyarchaeota archaeon
CACGAAGATTTTCAACCCTTTGCAAAAAGAAACACCGACCATAGCGGGTGATGTATGGATTTACGAACCAACAAGCAAAAGGTTTGTAGCAACAGGTGTGGTATCCCGGAAGTATTTGTATTCGCCACAGCTGGAGAAAATAGTGGGGAAGACATACGTCAAACCAGAAGAGTGCAAACGTATACTCCACAACGAAGGAATAGTTGTCATGTACAACAGTCTATACCACAGTTAAGAACCCACTTGTTACCAATAGCGCATTTATTTCCATCTTAAAGAAGATGGAGTCTTCTGCGCTAGTTTGTGATAAAAACCGTAACTGCGGTATAATAAGAACTAGGTGGTGATTTAAAACAATGCTCAAAAACGTTCTAAGATATCCAGGTGGAAAGTCAAAAGCACTAAAATACATATTGCCTAACTTACCTGTTGGCTTTAAAGAATACAGAGAACCAATGGTTGGTGGTGGAGCGGTCGCTCTTGCAGTAAAACAACTGTATAGTAATGTCAAAGTAAAAATCAACGATTTAAACTACGATTTAATTTGTTTCTGGGAACAATTAAGAGACCAGCCAGCACAGTTAATAGAAGAAATAAGCCGAATAAAAGAAAACTACAAAAATGGGCGGGAACTCTATAACCTTCTTGTAAATCAAGAAGGCGGCAGTCCACTCGAAAGAGCCGTAAGATTTTATGTGCTTAATCGTATAACCTTCTCTGGTACAGTGGACTGTGGCGGATACTCTCAACAGTCTTTTGAAAACCGCTTCACGTGGAATGCAATAGCCAAACTTAAGCAAGCGGCGAAAATTATCAAAGATTTTGAAATATACCATGGCGACTATGAAGAATTACTCCTGGCACCAGGAGATGGTGCTTTCATATTTCTGGACCCACCTTACTATAGTACCGCCGAATCCCGACTGTACGGTAAAAATGGTGATTTGCATTTAAGTTTTGACCATGAAAGATTTGCCTTCAACATGAAAAGGTGCCCCCACCTTTGGATGATAACCTACGATGATTCACCGGAAGTCCGTAAGCTGTTCAGATTTGCTAATATCTATGAGTGGGAACTGCAATACGGAATGAATAACTACAAACAACCAAAAGCAAAAAAGGGGAAAGAATTATTCATAACTAACTACAAATTAGAAAAACTTCATCTTACAGGAGTTAATCCTAACAAATAGTCAACACTTACATCAAACAGCTTTGCCAACTTCAGCACGGTTAACAAGTCAGGTTCTCTCTTGCCATTTTCATAGTTAGAAAATGCCTGCGGCAAAACACCCAGTCTCTCAGCTATTTCCTTCTGCTGGTACCTCCGCTCTTCGCGCAAGGTTCTTATCCTTTCTCCCAGTTGTTCCAGAACCTTTGTTCTGTCTATCATTATCCCTCTTCCTTTCAGTAGTCAACAAAAAGTTTATATATAGTATAAACTGTTTTCGCAAAGACGCAACGTTTACTCTTTAAACGAAAATTAAGATAAACAGTAAGTTGACTTTTAACGCAAAATAGAGTATAATATTCAACGTGAGGTGAAAAGAGATGCTCAACATCAGATTAAAAGAAATCAGAAAACAGAAAGGTATCACACAAAAGGAACTGGCTGAAAAACTGGGAATATCTCCACAGAGACTCAGCAATTACGAAAAAGGAAAAAGGAGATTACCTGCAGACATTGCAATACTTATTTCCAGGGAGCTTAATATTTCGGTAGAAGAAATATATGAACTTCCAAAAGAAAAGTGTCAAACAGCATAAATAAAAAAAAAGGAGATGAGAAAAGTGCCAAACAGGATTCTAAAAGAATCAATTTGTACAAGTGAAACAATCAACAAGCTTTCTGAAGCTGAAGAAAATCTATTCTACCGACTCATTGTACAGTGCGATGACTACGGACGATTAGACGCCCGACCTCGTATTATCATCAGCAAGTGCTACCCGCTAAAGATGTACGAAATCTCAGAAGAAGATATTATACGTCGACTCATTAAACTTTCACAGGTAGGTTTAATAAAATTCTACATTGGCAACGACAATAAACCCTACCTGCAAATCACTAACTGGGAAGAACACCAAAGAGTCAGGAACAAAAAAAGCAAATATCCCGCACCAGTAGAGTTCGTAGACAACCCTTACTGCAATATTAACACGGATAGTTCAAACAGTCAACAACTACAGGCAGATTGTTCTCAATCGTCGGCAGAAACAAAGCAATTGGTGTCAACCTGCGAACAATCGACAGCAACTTATGAACAATTGTCAGCAGGTTGCAAACAATTGACAACAAGTTGTAGTCAATTGACAGCAATAGAAAACAACATAAACCAACATGAAACAATAGCGGGCAATAGAAATCAATTGTCGTCAATTGACAGTCTGAATCCTAATCCGAATACGAATCCAAATAATAATAAGAGTAAAATTGCTTACGCAATTTTACCACGCACTGGCTCTGACGAGCCTACGTGCGTGGCTGAAAAGCACAGAACTTCCACTACTACCCAGGAGAAAAAATTAGGAGATGAACAAGGAATGGCAGTCACTTCCGAACCAGAGCAGACAAGCGAAACTGCAGGACAACCCGAAACTAATAACGACGCTCTAATAACTACTGGGGAAGATGAGTTAGAACAGTTGCTTGAAGAGTTTTTTGAGGATGTAGGAGAACCGGCTGAAAACCAGGACACTGCTAAAACCATGGAACCTTTAGTTGCTACTGGGGAAGGTGAAAGTGAAAAATCTTCAGTCCCAGGAGAAGTACCTGAAGACCATGAAACTGCCAGATCCAGGGAACGTCTAAATACTACTGGGGTAGAATTGGAAGACAGTGAAGAGTGTAACATACTGCAGCAAGACCAGGATACTGCTATAACACAGGACCATCTAATTGCTGATGAGAAAGAGGAGATTGAACAGCTGCTTGAAGAGTTTTTTGCTGGTGTGCCCGACCAAGCAGGTGCACCTCCCTCAACCATGCCAGCTGACATTTTACCAGCTGGTGATACCGGCACAACTGAAGTTCATGATTCAGTAGGGGATGTACCCAGCGAACGTGTGCAGACTGGTTATGATAATTTTTCACCACCCGGCAGTCAGCAGGAAATAAATACAGATGGTACACACACTGTATCGAATTCCGGTGTCGCAACTGCGGTTGCTTCCAGAGATGCCTCTGCTTGCGCACCGGTTAACACCAGCAAGACAGAAGATTATCAGGAAGAACCTGTAGAAAAAGCACCAGAGGTAACAAACCAGGATTTGATAGGTATACTGACGCACAAATTTCACGAGATAACAAAACCGCTTAAACACCGGTCTGATTACTCATACATTGGTGGGTTGTACAACAAGTTTAATTATTTCATTGTTGACAGTGCACTGGACAGACTCAAAAGGAAGGTCGAAAAGGATGGACCCATGGACAGCATGAAAAGTTACCGGGCTTATCTTACACGGGTCTGTATGAATATTAACCAGGAGTGCGTGGACCCTGCAGGTGCACAGAAACAAAGAAAACAGTATTCAAAAACCAGAACTCTTAAAGTTTCAACCGAAGAGATTAAAAAACAAATAGAAACACAGGCTACACTCTTTTGAAAGGGGTGTTTTACTGTGATTCTTAATTTCACAGTTGAAGACTATGTGCTTGGCTGTCTACTGAACAATCCAGAGTACAGGGATAAACTGCTTGTCATTCCCGAGGATGCCTGGACTGTCCCGGAATACAGAGAAATCTTCAGGGTGATGAGGGACATGTACTTTAAAAAACCAAACTTTCAAGTTGTTGATATACTGCCAATGTTTCCACCAACCGTACAGGATACAATCGGTTTTCTTTCTTTCGAAACGATTGTTACTGTATTTTTTAATGAATACTTTGAAGAGTTTATGAACCGTTACAAAAGGAGAAAAGCAAGAGAGATATGCGAAAAGTTTATTATGAACGATGGTGACGTTGACAGTCTGATAGCTGAGCTTGACACTGTAAGGAACTATCAGGCATACAATGTTACCAGTCTTGACATGGACAAGTTGCTTGTGGCGTACTATGATCACATTGAGAAACTGTATATGTCCGGCGGCAGGATAGCAGGTGTACCCACAGGATACCCGAAACTTGATGAACTGATAAATGGCCTTCAGAAAGGAACTATGACAGTGCTTGCTGCAAGACCCTCCATGGGGAAAACAACTTTAGCTGTAAATATTGCCACAAATGCAATCAGGGATGGCTATTCGGTTTTATACATCGATACAGAGATGCCACCTTTCGCAATCATGAACAAAATCATGGCAAGGGGTGGTGTTGCAACTTATGAAGACCTTTCAAAGGGAAGACTGACAGACGAACAGTGGAAAAAGTTCGTTGCCGGTTTCAACTGGCTCAAGGGGAAAAAATTCTTCCTGCGTTCGCATAACCTGACACCACGCATAACTGTTTATGATGTTTTGAGCGAAATTCGGAAAATAAAGGCACAGCACAAAATTGATCTGGACCTTGTGATAGTTGATTATCTCCAGAATCTTGAAGTAGATTCACACTACCGCAGCAGGTACGAAGAAGTAAGTGCTATTTCAAGAACACTCAGCAATATTGCAAGAACAGAGAATGTTGCAATGCTGGCAGTTGCACAGCTCAGTAGAAGTGTGGAAAACAGGGAAGACAAAAGACCGATTCTTGCAGACCTGCGTGATTCCGGTCAAATTGAGCAAGACGCGCATGTAATCATGTTTCTCTACAGGGACAGTCATTACTGGAGTAAAGAGGAAAGAGAAAAAAGAAAAAACGACCCAGAAGCAAATATGGCTGAATTGATAGTTGCCAAGAACAGGGATAATCAACTTGATACGATTATGTTTTACTGGGAACCGGAAAAACAAGTTTTTGTAGAAGCCAAAGAACAATAATCAATTAGCGGGGGTGGTGAAGATGAGAAATTTCAAAGATACTCCACGAGCATACTCCCCAGAAGAATTAGCTAAAGACCTTCTGGAGCACCTGAAAAAACCAAGGATATGGTACGGACACAAAGCATTCGACGAGATTGCAGGTCCTCTGGAAGGTGGGAAGTGGATATACGCAGTGGTCTATCCACCTGTAGATTTTCTCTCGTTAACGGTCAAACTTGCTGGAAGCGTCGCACTCCAGGGTGGAGTAGTTTTAATCGTAAATTGTTCTATTCCGGTAGAAAAAACATACGAAAAGTTTCTAACATTTTTCACACATGAAGAATTAAAAAAAGTACCCGTATATTACAGTCAAATTGGTTGTATAGAGGAACTAAAAGATATTGCCACACATTTTAGGAATTTGAAATTAGTCATTGTGGACGATTATCAAGAACTGGATACAAAATGTACTTTCAGTGATGTGAATACACGTATCAGACAAATAAACATGACTATAAAGCAGACCAGTATCAGGTACTGTTTCGATATCATAACTTTTGATACACCGAAAAAAATATTGCACGACTATATATATCAGGACGCTGATATTATTCTTGGTTTGCACAGATTGACGTATCCACTCCAAAACATGGTGGAAGTAGTCAAGAACAGATACGGTCCTGACCATCTTAAAATAGTTTGCAATTTGTGAAGAAATAAGGGCAATTTTTCAGAAACGATGGTATAAATAATAATGGGCACACAAACAACAAACAGGTTAGAAAGGAGAATACGCATGTACAAAGGCTATTTCGACGGCGCATCAAAGGGTAATCCCGGTCCAGCAGGTGCAGGAATTGTGATTGTCAACCCTG